>JADGPC010000045.1 GCA_017882645.1 Streptosporangiales bacterium
GCGATTGCGCGAGGGCACGAGGGCGTGGTCGTCAAGGCCATCGACACGCCGTACGGGGCTGGCCGCCGGGGAAGTGACTGGATCAAGGTCAAGCCTCGCACGACCCTCGACCTGGTCATCCTGGCGGCCGAGTGGGGGCACGGCCGCCGCACCGGCTGGCTGTCGAATCTCCATCTCGGCGCCCGCGACGCGGAGACCGGCGGGTTCGTCATGCTCGGCAAGACGTTCAAGGGCCTCACCGACGCGATGCTCCGGTGGCAGACCGACCGGCTGCTCTCGCTCGCCGACCCGCCACGCGACCCGGGACAGCGGCCCGGCGCGGCCCGCGCCGAGGGAGCCGCTGGCTGGCAGCAGCACGGAGTCGTCCGGGTCCGGCCTGAGCTCGTCGCGGAGATCGCGTTCGACGGGGTCCAGGCCAGCCGCCGCTACCCGGGCGGAGTGACGCTCCGATTCGCGCGCGTGCTGCGGTACCGGGAAGACAAGCTCGCCGAGGAAGCCGACACCATCGAGACGGTCCGCGCGCTGTGGCCGCACCCCGAAGACGACGAGTAACGGCCGTACCCCGACGAGGGCAGGTAGCGGCGCTGCCCGGATCCCGAGCGCGGTATTCCGTCGTTCCGTCCTGGAATCATCAGGTTTCCGCTCGCGGCGTCGGCGCCCGCATGCGCGGCCCCGCCTCGTGCCATGATCTTCCCATGCGCACGCTGTGGCTGGACGACGACGGCAGGTGGCACACGAAGCTGCGCGGCCGGCAAGTACTGTCCGATCCCAGGCTGAACAGGGGCACCGCCTTCAGCTACCCAGAGCGCCGCGAGCTGGGCGTTACCGGCCTGGTGCCGCCTGCGCACGTGACCCTCGACCAGCAGGTGGCCAGGGTCTACGCCCAGTACCAGCGGCAGCCCGACGACCTGGCGAAGAACGTCCTGCTGACCGAGATCCACGACCGGAACGAAGTGCTCTTCTACCGGCTGCTGATCAGTCATCTCACCGAGATGCTGCCGATCGTCTACACCCCGACGATCAGCCAGGCGATCAAGAGCTACAGCCACGAGTACCGCCGGCCGCGCGGCGTCTACCTGTCCGTCGACCATCCTGACCTGATCGAGGAGTCACTGCTCGCCACCGGGCTGGAGAGCCACGACCTCGACCTGATCGTGGCCACCGACGCGGGCGCCATCCTGGGCATCGGTGACTGGGGCGTCGGCGGCATGCGCATCGCGGTGGGCAAGCTGGCCGTCTACACCGCCGCCGGCGGCATCGACCCGGACCGGTCGGTGGCCATCATGCTCGATGTCGGCACCGACCGGCAGAGCCTGCTCGATGATCCGCTGTACATCGGAAACCGGCATCCGCGGGTCTCGGCTGACGAGTACGACCGGTTCCTCGACGCGTTCGTCCAGGCCGTCAGCAAGCTGTTTCCGCAGGCGATGCTGCACTGGGAGGACATCGGCCTGAGCAACGCCAGGCGGCTGCTCGACCGCTACCGCGACCAGCTGCTGACCTTCAACGACGACATCCAGGGCACCGGCGCCGTCAACCTGGCCGCCGTGCTGGCGGCCGTCATGGCTACCGGTACCAGCCTCGCCGAGCACCGGGTCGTCATCTACGGCGCCGGCACCGCCGGGACGGGCATCGCCGATCAGCTCCGCGCGCAGATGCTGGCCGACGGCCTGACCGAAGACGAGGCACGGGCCAGGTTCTGGGCGCTGGACCGGGCGGGCCTCATCACGTCCGACATGAGCGGGCTCAGTGACTCCCAGCGCCGGCTCGCGAGAGACCCGGCCGAGGCGGCCGGCTGGCAGCGCGACGGCAAGATCGGCGGGATTGACCTGGCCGAGGTCGTCAGCCAGGTGCACCCCACGATCCTGATCGGCACGTCGACCAGAGCGAAGGCCTTCACCGAGGACGTGGTCCGCGAGCTGGCGGCGCACGTGGACCGGCCGGTGATCCTGCCGATGTCCAACCCGACCGAGCTGTCCGAGGCCGATCCGGCCGACCTGATCAGGTGGACCGACGGCCGGGCGCTGGTCGCGACGGGAAGCCCGTTCGGGCCAGTTGACTACGCGGGCACCCGGTATGTGATCGGTCAGGCGAACAACGCGCTCGTGTTCCCTGGCATAGGTCTCGGAGTGATCGCCGCACGCGCCTCGCGCGTGACCGACGGGATGCTGGCCGCAGCCGCCCATGCGGTGGCCGGCCTGACCAATACATCGACGCCTGGTGCGCCCCTGCTGCCGCTGATCGAGGAACTGCGGGACACCTCGGTCGCGGTCGGCGTAGCGGTCGCGCGAGCGGCATGGCAGGACGGTGTCGCCCGGACCTTCCTCGAAGGCGATCTTGCCGCTCAGGTAAGGAGCCTGATGTGGCAGCCGGCCTACCGCCCTATCGTACCCGCATGACCGTATAAGAGGTATTTATACGATTATGACTGTCTGTCAGCGGCCAAGGCGCGAATGAGATGGGCAAATAGTTCCCTGCCAGCACGCTGAGCACGTACGATGCGCTGCATCCGCTTGCTGATGTTTCGTCTGGTCAGGAGAGCAGTGATTGTCCGGAGGATGTACTCGGTGCCCGAGCACATCACCATGTTCAGTGCTGGTGCCATCGCGGCGGGAGCGGTCTACCCCGCGATCATGGCGCACACGGGCGGCCAGGGGATCCCCTGCCCGCTGCGCGCGCTGACCGGCGTGCCATGTCCGTTCTGCGGTCTCACCACGGCGATCGTCGCACTGGCGCACGGCCAGTGGGCGGCCGCCGCAGCAGCCAGTCCGCTCACCTGCCTCGTCGCCCTCATGGTGGCCGGGACGGTGCCGGTGCTGGCCGCGCGCGCTGTCGGCCTGGCTTCCCCGCCGCGGCCGGCATCGGATCGCGTTCGGCGGTGCGTCCGTGTGGGCGCGGGCGTGATCGTGGCACTGAACTGGCTGTTCGAGCTGCATCGGTATGGATTTATTTAGAAAATACGAAACTCACGAAACTCCCCGAACACCCGGTTACAGTACTGCTTGCCGCTAGCGGATCGGCAGGCGAGAACAGGAAAGGCAACCCAGATGGCATACCAGGGCACTCCCCCTCCCCCGTACCAAGGCGGCCCTCCCCCGTACCAAGGCGGCCCACCCCCGTACCAGGGACCCCAGGGACCGTACTCCGGTGTTCCGGCGTCGCAGTACTCCGACTGGATTCACCGGGTCGGCTCCTACCTCATCGACTGGGTCCCGTACGCGGTCATCGTCTTCATCGGGGCCATCACCGGCAGCAACGCGATTTACTACCTGTTCCTGCTCATCGCCCTGGGGTTCTGGTTCTACAATCGCTGCATCCTGGCTGGCCAAGGCCAGAGCCTCGGCAAGAAGGTGATCGGCACCAGGCTCCTCAGCGAGGAGACCGGGCAGCCGATCGGTACCCTGAACGCCTTCCTGCGCGACCTCTGCCACTTCATCGACGCCGTCATCTGCTACGTGGGCTTCCTCTTCCCGCTCTGGGACGCCAAGCGGCAGACCCTTGCCGACAAGATCATGAAGACAGTGGTCATCCCGGTCTGAGCCGACCGAGCCGATGCCGGACTGGAGCCGGGCTGGCCCAGCGGACTGAACCTGCAGCCGCCCCGTACCTGACCGGGCCTCCGGGAGCACGAGGGGCCCGCGAGCGAACGTTGCTCGCGGGTCCCTGTCTGACTGTCCGGCCTTGTTAATGCCCTAGTGGTGGCCGGGTTTTTCCCCTGACCGTCCGGCGCGGGGAATCCGCTGCCTGGCCCGATCCCGCGGTGGCGGCCGTCTCGGCCTGCGACTGGGACGGCTGCCTCAGCGCGGCGGCGGACGCCTGGCCGAAGATCGCGATTGCGGTGCGGCGGGGCGCGAGTCGCTGCAGGGTGAACGCGCTGACCCGGTTCAGGCCGCCGGGCACCACGCGGAAGCCGCGGCCGAGCGACCTGAGCGCGGTAGCCGCCACGACTGCTGGTGCCGTCGTGCCGGGAGCCGGGCGCGCGGCCGCCTGGTAGCCGGGCGTGCTGACCGCGCCCGCGCAGACGGTCAGCACGTCGACGCCGGAGCCGCGCAGTTCAGCCCAGAGCGCCTCGCCGAGGGCGATGAGGAACGACTTGGTGGCGCTGTACGCGGCCAGCGTCGGAACGCCCTGCATCCCGGTCAGGGACGACATGAAGATCACGCCGCCGCGACCTCGGCTGGCCATGGCCGGCAGGAACCGGTGCGCGAGCAGCGCGCTGGCCCGGCAGTTGAGATCGATCGCGCCGGCGATCTCGGCCTCGGTGGCGTGCAGGAACGACCCGGCCGGAGCGAGTGCGGCATTGGCCACCACCAGGCCGATCTCGATTCCCGCGGCGGCCGCGGACACCTGGTCCAGAGCCGCGCGGTCGGTCAGGTCGGCGGCGACGGTAATGACCTCCACGGCGCGCTCGGCGCGGAGCCTGGCCGCGGCCCGCTCGAGTTGCTCAGGGCGGCGGGCGACAAGAACCAGGTTCACGCCGCGCCTGCCGATCTCGTCGGCGAACGCGGCACCCAGCCCCTCCGAGCCGCCGGCGACCAGCGCCCACGGACCGTAGTACTGCGCGAACGGGCGCCTCGTCACTGCTGGCCTCGTTCGGCCTCAGTCTGCGCGGTTACGGATGGCGGCCTGGCCGGCGCCGCCTGAGCACTCACGGGCTCGGTGAACAGGTGAGCGGGGGCCATCCGGGCCAGCGTGCCAAGGGGCAGCAGCAGCCAGGGCAGGTTCAGCGCGAGCACGAATCCGAAATGCGGCGTGCGATGGATCCCGTTGAACTCCTCAGCCAGGATCATCAGGACCACCGCGCTCATGCTGCCGCACCACACCAGCGCCGGAACCCTGATCCAGTCCCGGCCGCGGACGATCGCGTAGATCGCGAACGCGTAGAACGGGCCGTTCCAGATCACGTCGATCCAGATCCCCATCCGCCAGAACGCGGGCCGGGCCATCAGCAGCGGGTCGTACCTGGACCCATAGGAGTGCACCATGTCGACGAAGAACCTGGGGGGCCAGAGCGGGTACTGGAAGTGGACCGGATTGGCGACCGTCAGCTGCTCGATGTCGACGATGTAGGTGATGAAGAACAGGTTCAGCGCGAAGAAGGCCAGCAGGATCCAGTCCAGCCGCCGCCGGCCGAGCGGAATCGGGCGGCGCATTGCCGGCAAACCAGCACTATTCATGGGCCCGACGTTAGTGGCGCAGGGCATCGCCCGCTAGGGGCGGCCGGCGGCCCCGGCAGAAACTCCGTTGGCACGACTGCGCGGTGCGGCTATTCTCGGCTGGCTGAGAGTCAGTGAGGTGGGGAGTCCCGTGGGTCATGTTGAGGTGGCGCATCTGTCCCACGCGCTTCCCGACGGGCGCGTGCTGCTCGACGATGTGTCCTTTCGCGCCGGCGAGGGCAGCACGGTCGCGCTGATCGGCCCGAACGGCGCCGGCAAGACGACCCTGATGCGGCTGATCGGCGGCGACCTGTCCCCGCAGGCAGGCTCGGTGACGAGCAGCGGCGGTCTTGGCGTCATGCGGCAGTTCGTCGGCGGTATCAGGGACGCGACCACCGTGCGTGACCTGCTGCTCTCGATCGCCTCGCAGCGGCTCAGAGACGCCGCCGCCAGGCTGGACGCCGCCGAGCTGGTGATGATGGAGCGCGACGACGAGCCAGCCCAGATGCGGTACGCCGCCGCGCTGGCCGAGTGGGGCGACGCGGGCGGCTATGACTACGAGGTGCACTGGGACGCCTGCACCGTCGCCGCGCTCGGCATCCCGTTCGACCGCTGCCAGTGGCGGGAGGTACGGACCCTGTCCGGCGGCGAGCAGAAGCGGCTGGTGCTCGAGTCCCTGCTGCGCAGCGGTAACGAGGTGCTGCTGCTGGACGAGCCGGACAACTACCTGGACGTCCCTGGCAAGCTGTGGCTGGAGGAGCAGCTGGCGGCCACGCCCAAGACCGTCCTGCTCGTCAGCCACGACCGCGAGCTGCTCGCCGCGTCCGCGCAGCGGATTATCACGGTCGAGGACGGCGGGGCCTGGACGCACGGCGGAGGGTTCGCGGGCTATGCGCAGGCGCGCCGGGACCGGATCGAGCGGCTCGACGAGCTGCGCCGACGGTGGGACGAGGAGCACGAGAAGCTCAAGGAGCTGGTACGGATGTACCGGCTGAAGGCCAGCTACAACGACGCCATGGCCTCGCGGCTGCAGGCGGCAGTCACGAGGCTGCGTAAATTCGAGGAGGCCGGGCCGCCTGAGGAAGCGCCGCGGGAGCAGAACGTCCGCATCCGGCTGCGCGGCGGCCGCACCGGCAAGCGCGCGGTGATCTGCGAGAACCTCGAGCTGACCGGCCTGATGAAACCGTTCGACCTCGAGGTCTGGTACGGCGAGCGGGTCGCGGTGCTCGGCTCGAACGGCTCGGGCAAGTCGCATTTCCTGCGGCTGCTCGAGGGCGACAACATCGCGCACAGCGGCGTCTGCCGGCTAGGTGCCCGGGTCGTGCCCGGGATCTTCGCGCAGACGCACGCCCGGCCTGACCTGGCCGACCGGAGCCCGCTCGAGATCCTGATGACCGAGCACGCGCTGCTGATCAACGAGGCGATGGCGGCGCTGTCTCGCTACGAGCTGCAGTCGTGCGCCCGGCAGCGCTTCTCCAGCTTGTCCGGCGGCCAGCAGGCGCGGCTGCAGATCCTCCTGCTCGAGCTGGCCGGGTCGACCCTGCTGCTGCTGGACGAGCCGACCGACAATCTGGACCTGGCCAGCGCCGAGGCGCTGCAGGAAGGCCTGGAAGGGTACTCGGGAACCGTGCTCGCGGTCACTCACGACCGGTGGTTCGCGCGGTCCTTCGACCGGTTCCTCGTGTTCGGCGAGTCGGGCGGCGTCTACGAGGCGACCGAGCCGGTATGGGACTCCGGGCGCGTGGACCGGAGCCGGTGAACGACCGGCTTGCTAGGCTTGCTCGGGATCCGGCTCGGATACCGGCTCCCGGAAGCCAGCGCGCCGACTTCAGATGGCTCGGGACCCGGGACTCGTCGTGAGGAACAGGAAAAGGAAGCACACCGTGAAGAAGCTGATCATGCTGGCCGTGGTGGCGCTCGGCCTCGTCGCCGTGTGGCGCAAGGTCCAGGCGGACCGCGCCGAACTCGACCTGTGGACCGAGGCGACGACCGCGGACGAGTAACGCAGGGCCGTGCGGCCGTGGTTCATTGCCAGCGGGGAACCTGGCCATTTACTCTGGCACGCAATTCTGCGGACTTATGCTCCGCTGTCTTCCCTTTCTGGCGGTGGTGCCATTCCGGAAGCCATGTGCGTGCCCGGACGCGGCCTGACTGGCGTTAGGTGCAGCACCATCCGATCGCGGATATGAGCCACGATCGGCGGGGACGATGACTCCCTGGAGCGGCTTATGTCGCCGGACTCGGCAGAATCGGCAGAGTGACCGGATCAGCGCACGTCCGGCTAATGCCGAGGACTTCGTTGGGAGCGTCGAAGATTTTCCGGCCGGAGTTCCGGCCCTGGTCGTCGAGATGCCAGGCCGTCCCGTCAGCATCTATCCAGCCGACCGGACGCATCTTGTCGTCTTAGCCTGATAGCGGCAGACGAGGTCCCGGGTTGGCTCGTCCCGTTGGCTCGTCCTGGTTGGCCGGTCCGGGCGGGCCCGGGCCTCGGTCCCGGCGCGAGCGTACGGCTGGTCGCGATATTCTAGCTGGCGGGGTCGGAGTGGCTATGCGATCCGCATGCGGTCTGGAGGCACGGACACGGGCGGCGGGGTATGGTGCGCGGCTCGCGTAGCCGGGCTGGCGCCAGCATTGACCCCGGACGGCGAGTGGCCTTGATCCGGTTCACGCGAGGGGCTATAGCTCAGTTGGAAGAGCACCTGCTTTGCAAGCAGGGGGTCGCGAGTTCGAGTCTCGCTAGCTCCACCAGGCAAAACACCCCGAGCCTGACCTTGGTTCGGGGTGCTCGTGCCATTAACGTGCCATTAGCCGACGCCCGCCGCTGCCTCAGCGGTGCCGTCGTCGGCCGCGGTGAGCCTAGGGTCCGGGGATGGCCCGCTTAGTGTGCGGGGCTGCCCCTCCGGTCAGAAACCAAGGGCCAGGCGGGAGCCTACCCGGACCGGACGCGGGCCATCCCCTGTAAGGTGCAGGCGGTCATCAAGATGGGCGCTCAGCGCAATGTGGCGTGGCGGGCTGCGGGATCTTCTCCAGGTGGCGGGCTTCGAGGAAGTCAGGACCCACCTGCAGGCACCCATGAGATCCGCCAGAACGGATACGCTGATCCCTGCCGATCAGCCAAGTGGCGGCGGCGGGCGGCCCGGTGCGCTCGCGGAGCAGGCAGTCGAGCAGGCTGCGGGCCAGCGCGGCGCGCACGTCAGCGGGCATGCCGGCGTCGATCGCGGCCAGCGGCCGCCCGTCGAAGCGCTCCATCACCAGCACCAGCCCGGTGCAC
>JADGPC010000046.1 GCA_017882645.1 Streptosporangiales bacterium
GGACCCGCCTCCCCGACGATCGGGCTCTCCTGGACCTCGACGGTCAGGTTGAACAGGTTGCCGACCGACTCTTCCTTGATCGCGTCCATCATCGCGGTGAACAGCTCGTAGCCCTCGCGCTGGTACTCGATCAGCGGATCGCGCTGTGCGTGGCCGCGCATGTGGATACCGGACTGCAGGTAGTCCATCTCGTACAGGTGCTCGCGCCACTTGGAGTCGAGCACGGACAGGACCACCCGCCGCTCCAGCTCGCGCATCACCTCGGACGTGAGCTCCTCTTCACGCCGGTGGTAGGCCGCCTCCGCGTCGGCCTGCATCCGCTCGGTGATCGCGTCAGCGGTCAGCATGGACCGCTCGCCGCCTTCCTCGTCGATGAGGGCGTCGATCGTGAGCCCCACCGGGTAGAGCCGGCCGAACGCGGTCCACAGCTGGTCGAGGTCCCACTCCTCGGCAAATCCCTCCGCCGTGGCCTTCGCGACGTAATCGGCGACCACCTCGTCGACCATCCGCGTGAGCTGCTCGTGCAGATCCTCGCCGTCCAGCACCCGGTGCCGTTCGGCGTAGACGACCTGCCGCTGCCGGTTCATGACGTCGTCGTACTTGAGCAGGTCCTTGCGCATCTCGAAGTTGAGCTGCTCGACCTGCGTCTGCGCCGACCTGATCGACCGGCTCACGGTCTTCGACTCGATCGGCACGTCAGGGGCGGTCTTAGCCCACTCGAGGAACTGGGCGACCCGGTCCCCGTTGAACCGGCGCATGAGGTCGTCCTCGAACGACAGGTAGAACCGGGACTCGCCCGGGTCGCCCTGGCGGCCCGACCGGCCGCGCAGCTGGTTGTCGATCCGGCGGGACTCGTGCCGTTCGGTGCCGAGCACGTACAGCCCGCCCAGCGCGACGACCTCCTCGTGCTCCTCGGCCACGGCGCGCCTGGCCTTCTCGACCGCCTCAGGCCAGGCGGCCTCGAAGTCTTCCGGTGTCTCGGTCGGTGACAGCCCGCGCTGGTGCAGCTCGAGGTCGGCGAGGAACTCGGGGTTGCCGCCGAGCATGATGTCGGTACCGCGGCCGGCCATGTTGGTCGCGACGGTCACCCCGCCCTTGCGCCCGGCCTGGGCCACGATCGTGGCTTCACGCTCGTGGTACTTCGCGTTCAGGACCTCGTGCGGGACGCCCTGGCGCTTCAGCATCCGCGAGACGAGCTCGGATTTCTCTACGCTGACCGTGCCGACGAGGACCGGCTGGCCGACGTCATGGCGCTCGGCGATGTCCTTGACCAGGGCATCGAACTTGGCCTCCTCGGTCTGGTAGACGACGTCGGCCTGGTCGAGCCTGATCATCGGCTTGTTGGTCGGGATCGGGACCACGCCGAGCTTGTAGGTCTGGTGGAACTCGTTGGCCTCGGTCATGGCCGTACCGGTCATGCCGGAGATCTTCTCGTACAGCCGGAAGTAGTTCTGCAGCGTGATCGTGGCGAGAGTCTGGTTCTCGTCCATGATCTTGACGCCCTCTTTGGCCTCGATCGCCTGGTGCATTCCCTCGCTGTACCGGCGGCCGTGCAGGATGCGTCCGGTGAAGTCATCGACGATCAGGACCTCGCCGCCGCTGACCACGTAGTCCTTATCTTTCTTGAACAATTCCTTCGCCTTGATGGCATTGTTCAAGAACCCGACCAGGTGGGCGTTCGAGTGGTCGTAGAGGTTGTCGATGCCGAGCCAGTCCTCGACCTTGGCGACGCCGGTCTCCATGATGCCGACCGTGCGCTTCTTCTCGTCGACCTCGTAATCGCCCTCGCCGTCCTCGCCGCGGCGCAGCCGCGGCACGATCTTCGCGAACTCGGCGTACCAGACGCTGTTCTGGTCCGCGGGACCGCTGATGATCAGCGGCGTCCTCGCCTCGTCGATCAGGATCGAGTCGACCTCGTCCACGATCGCGAAGTGGTGGCCGCGCTGGACGCACTCCTCCAGCCCCCAGGCCATGTTGTCCCTGAGGTAGTCGAAGCCGAACTCGTTGTTGGTCCCGTAAGTGATGTCCGCTTCGTACTGCTTGCGGCGCGTCTCCGGCTCCATCTCGGTGAGGATCACGCCGACCTCGAGGCCGAGGTGCCGGTGGATCCGGCCCATCCACTCGGCGTCGCGCTTGGCCAGGTAGTCGTTGACGGTGACGATGTGGACGCCTTCGCCTGCCAGCGCGTTCAGGTAGGCGGCGAAGACGCCGGTGAGGGTCTTGCCCTCACCGGTCTTCATCTCGGCGATGTTGCCCATGTGCAGCGCGGCGCCGCCCATCAGCTGGACGTCGAACGCTCGCTGGCCAAGCGTGCGCTTGGCGGCCTCGCGGGCCGCGGCGAAAGCCTCGGGGAGCAGGTCGTCCAGTGACTCGCCGTCGGCGTACCGCGCCTTGAACTCCTCGGTCAGCGCGCGCAGCTCAGCGTCGGTCAGCTGCTCGTAGTCCTCTTCGATCGAGTTGACCTGCTCGACGATCCGATGCAGCTTCCGCAGGATCTTGCCCTCGCCAGCGCGCAGGACTCTATCGATGATTGCTGGCACGTCTTGTCGCGCTCCTCGCGGATCGTCTGACTGGCCGGCCAGATGCATTCCGCTTCTCGCCGGAGGCACGGCGCCGATCCGGCTGACGGCCCGGCCGACCAGTATTCACTCTTCGACTGCCATGGTAGGCGAGATAGCGGGCCTTGCCGAGTCGACGAGACGATGGGCGGCTCTGAGCCGAGTGTCTTGCCAGCGTGCATAACATGATCTGCGGCAAGTACCGGGGGCGATCGTCAGCGGACTAACGGGCCTCGCCACAATGATAGGCACGTCGGCCAGGTATCGCAGGAGGAGCAGCGCCATGTCCAACCCCATGGAACCCAGCAGCATGGGTGGCGCAGCATTCGGCAGCGTGACATCGCAGAGCGAGGAAGCCATGCAAGACACATCCGTCGCGCACGGAGGGCCGACCCGGCAGGCGCCAGTGCCGACCGGCCCGGACGCCGCGGGCCCCTACCCCTCGTACCACGGGCGGACCGTTTCCTGGGTCGCCGTCGCGATCATGGTGGTCGGCTTCGTGGTCGGCGGCCTGGCGATGGTCTTCGGCCACGGCGGGCCGATCTGGTGGCTGTTCTGGGTCGGCGCGGGCGTGGCGGTCCTCGGGCTGCTGGTCGCGCTGGCCACCAACATGTTCGAGGACTGGTACTAAACCGGCGGACCCCAACGGCGTAAGAGTGTCAGTACCGCCGGTTAGGCTCGATTCGTGGCCGGTCCTCCTGCTCCCGAGCTGAAGCTGACGCCTGACGATGCCCGGCTGATAACCCTGCATGCGCAGGGACTGGTCGGAGTGCGAGCCCGCAAGGGCGGCGCGGCCGCCATGCTGCGCAGGCTGGGCGCGGTCCAGCTCGACACGATCAGCGTGCTGGCCAGGTCGCACGAGCTGGTCGCCTACGCCAGGCTGGGCGCTGTCCCCCGGTCCTCGATCGAGCGCGCGTACTGGCATCCGCGCACGGCCAGCGCGTTCGAGTACTGGTCCCATGCCGCCTGCGTGCTGCCGGTCGAGGAATGGCCGTACTACTCGTTCCGGCGGCGCGCCTTCCGGGCCAGGGGCAGGCGCTGGCATCAGAGCCACCAGTCGGTGTGCGCGGAAGTGCTTGCCAAGCTGACGTCGGAGGGACCGCTCAACGCCACCCAGCTAGGCGGGGCGAAGAACGGCGGCGCCTGGTGGGACTGGTCCGATACCAAGATCGCGGTCGAGTGGCTGCTCGACACTGGCGAGGTCATCTGCGCCCGGCGGACCGGCTGGCGGCGGGTCTATGACCTGCCGGAGCGGGTGCTTCCCGCCGATCTCCTGAACGCCGACCCCTCCGACGCAGACTGCCTGATCCACCTGGCCGGGGTCACCGCCCGGGCGCTCGGAGTCGTCACCAAGGCTGACCTGTCCGACTACCAGCGGCTGACGAACTTCGGATCGGGCCGTAACCCGGCCGGCCTGTCCGCCGACGACGCCGCGGTCGCGGCCGGACTGATCCCGGTCGCGATCGAGAACCGCGCCGGACCGGCGACTCCCGCCTGGGCAGATCCGCACGCCGTGACGTCCCTGGCGGCTGGCGACGCCCGTCCGGCGCAGGCCGGGAGGCACCGCGTGACCCTGCTGTCGCCCTTCGACTCGCTGATCTGGGACCGGAAGCGGACCAGGCGGATGTTCGGATTCGACCACAGCCTCGAGGCCTACGTCCCGCGGCACAAGCGCGTCCACGGCTATTTCACCATGCCGCTCCTCGCCGGCGGCAAGCTCGTCGGCCGCGTCGACCCAGCCCGCGAAGGCCAGACCCTCATCGCCCGCCAGCTCACCCTGGACACCCCCCGCGCCGCCGAGCCAATGGCCCGCGCTCTCCTAGCTGCGGCGACGTGGGTCGGCTGCAGCCAGGTCCAGCTCGAGCGAGTCAGTCCAGCCGCCCTCGAGCCCCGCCTCCGCTCCGCCCTGACAACCGCCGGCGCCTAGCCCAGCCGCCGCACCCGCCGGTGACCGGCGCGCCTACCCAAGCCGGTCCGCTCGGTCTGCGACCATGGCCAGGCCGGATATCAATGTGATATCGTATTTACAGGTGATCGGGTGGCCGACACCACAGCCTCGCGAGGAGGCATCCCGATGAACGCACCCAACGACAACACGGCTCCGAAAGGCCTGCGCGAGTGGTGGCTAACTCCCCCGCGACCCGGCATGCAGCGCCTGATCTATCCATATGAGTACCGCCACCTCCGCTTCTTTGGGGTCGGGCGTGTTGCCGGTGGCAGTGCCGCGGCCGCCGCGGGCGTCGTGTGCCTCTCGTACGGCGTCTACGGATGGGCAGCCTTCTTCCTGGCTATTGGGGCGCTGAATCTCGCGGGTGGCTCCTGGTACCTCACTATCGCTCGCTCCGCATCTGCCTGAACCTGAGCCTGGTAACGCCCGCCGGGGCGAGTCAGCCCGGCACAGGCGTGCGCTCGTTCAGGTCAGCTCGATCAGCTTCTCCCGCACGGCGACCATAACCGCCTCCATCCGCGAGTGAATCTGCAGCTTCTCGAGAATGTTCCTGACATGGTTCTTGACCGTGTTGTCCGAGATGAACAGTTCCTTCGCGATATCCCGGTTGTTCATTCCGCGCGCGACCAGCTTGAGTACCTGCATCTCGCGGTCGGTGAGCTTGGGTGCGGGAAGCTCCTGCGGCGGCTCCTCGTGGTCCCTCCTGGCCAGCGAGGCGAACTCGGTCAGCAGCTTGCCTGCCATCGACGGGCTGATCAGCGGCTGCCCGCCGTGCACCGACCTGACGGCCTCGGCGACCTGATCGAGCGGGATGTCCTTGAGCAGATAGCCGCTGGCCCCCGCCTTGATGGCGTCGAACAGGTCCTCTTCCTCGTCGCTCATCGTCAAGATGATGATCCGGGCGCTCGGCGCCACGTCCTTGATGGCCCGGCAGGCATCGATGCCGTTGCTGCGGGGCATCCTGATGTCCATCAGCACGACGTCAGGCAGCGACTCGCCTGCCCTTTCGACCGCCTCGGCCCCGTCGCTGGCCTCGCCGACGACCTCGATGTCAGGCTCAGTGACTAGCACGATCTCCAGGCCACGGCGGAAGAGCGCGTGGTCATCGACGATCAGCGTGCGGATCGGCTCGAGGCCGGGTCCGGGCTCCGGCACCCCGTTACCCCCCGCGCTTGCTGCCATCATCTACCTCTTGTCGCTGTCGCCGGTCTGCCGCTGGCGCGGCGCGACGCAGCCGCGCCGCGCCAGCGGCACTCCTGATCGCATGTAACCAAACTCTGGCCGACCATGCCCCGGCATGCAAGCGCGCCCGGCGGCCACGCGAATAAGGGGGCATGGCCCTGGCCGCGACCGCCGTCGTGGCCGGTCCCGCGGTCATCCCGGCCGCAGCACGGCCGGCCGGTCAGCCTGGCTCGCGCCGTCCTTGCTCACCGGGGCAGCAGGCCCGCGCTGGGCACCAGCCTGCTGCGGCCGCCGCCGGCCTGGGATCCTCGCTCCGACCCCCGCCGGGGATGGCTCGGCCACCGCGCCCCCGTCAGCGGCGTTCTCGACCAGCCTGATCACCCCGTACTGGTAGCCGTGCCGACGGTAGACAACACTCGGCATGTTCTCCTGGACGTCGTGGAACAGGTAGAAATCATGACCGACAAGTTCCATCTCCAGCAGGGCCTGATCGATCGAGATCGGCTTGGCGTGATGGAACTTCTGCCTGATCACGAGCGGCCCGTCGCCATCCATCTGGATCGAGACCAGGGTCTCCGCGCTGGCGCCGTCCTCCTCAGGCTCGTCCGCCGCCGGACCGGGCTCACCAGGCCTGGCCATGGGCACGGACGCGGCAGCCGGCCCGCCAGTCCGGCCGCCCGGTCCGGCGCCACCCGCGGTATCACCGGGCCCGGCACTACCTCCCAGCCCGGCGCTGGCTCCCGTGACAGCGTCGGCTCCTGGCCCGTAGTGGTTCTTCCTCCGGTCGCGGGCGCGCCTGAGCCGCGAGTTCAGCTTGGCCAGCGCCAGGTCGAGGGCCGCGATCTTGTCCTCAGCCGCGGCTTCGGCCCGGATCGCCGGGCCTCGCGACCAGATGGTCAGCTCGACGCGGTCCTTCTGGCTGGACTGGCGGGGGTTCCGCTCGACCGATAGCTCGACATCAACGATTATTGCTTTCTGGTCTAGTCTGACCAGCTTGTTCAGCTTTGCCGTGGCGTAGTCCCTGAATCGCTCTGGCACATCCGTCTGCCGACCCTTGAAGATGATTTCCATGCCCGAGCCCCCTTCCGTTCGGTGTTTGGAAGCAGCACCCGCCCGGCCGACCTGGTCTTCGACCCCACATCCGCCTGCTGAGGCTCTCGCAGCCTGTGCCACTACTGGCCTTCTCCCGCACCTGACGACATCTGGCCGCCAGGGCGAGGCAGGACTTATATCTAAACCGCACCGTGATCAGTCGACGATAAGTCGCCTTACGTGGGCCGTTTCGCCTGCGGCTGGCATCGGCTAGCCGGAGCCGCCACCCCGCTGTCGGGGCAGCTTGCCCGGCGCAACCACGGACCCGGACGGGTGCCACGACATCGACGGTAGTCGCATGCGGGTCTCCTGTCAGGAGCCGGGTCATCCCGTGTTCAGCGGCACGTAACCGAACCGGGGCACCCGGCCAGCCCGGGGGGCAGCCCTCAGCCGGGAAAGACCGGCGTAATCCCCTTGACCTGGGGCACCCAGCGGGGATTCAGGAGCCCGTTCTTATCGATCTCGATCTCGCCAGGGGCATTGCCGACCGGCGCGATTCCGACCGCCAGTTGCGGATCCACTGGCCCGTACGGCCAGTTTGCCGCGAGCGAGATCGCTCCGCTCGGAACCGCCACCTGCGTCGAGGGGCCACCATCGAGTGGCACCTCATAAAGCTGCGCCTTGCCGGAAGGCGGTCTCTCGAGGACGAGCAGGTGATCGGGATCCAGCCAGGCTACGACGCCAGGATTCATGATGTCGGATCCGACCCGCAGCATCCGCTGAGGCTGCTGCTGGGCCTGCGCGAGATAAGTGAA
>JADGPC010000047.1 GCA_017882645.1 Streptosporangiales bacterium
CGGATCGACTACCTCGGCGTGCTGCTGTCCGTCGTCGGGCTGGTGCTGCTCGTCTACGGGATCATCAGAGGCGGCGACGCTGGCTCGTGGCTCGAGCCCGGCGTCGTCGGCCCGATCGCGGCCGGGCTGGCGGTACTGACGGTATTCTGCGTGCACGAGTCGAGAACTGAGCATCCGTCGCTCGACGTCCGATTGTTCCGCGACCCCCGGCTGTCGTCGGCTGCCGCGGCGATCGCGCTGAACTTCTTCGCAATGGCAGGCGTGTACTTCTTCATGAGCTTCTACCTGCAGAACGTGCGCGGGTACAGCCCTATGCACGCCGGCCTGCTGACGACGCCCGTGGCCCTCGGCCAGCTGATCGCGTCGAACAAGAGCGCCAGCCTGGTCAGGCGATTCGGCGCGAAGGCAGTCGCGGCGGGCGGCCTGACCGCAGTGACCGGCGCGCTGATCGGCTATCACTCCCTGACGCTGACGACGCCGGTCGCCGCCCTCGAGTGCATCTTCTTCCTCCAGGGTTCCGGCATGGGAATCGTGATGCCGACGGCGACCGAGTCAGTCATGTCGGTGGTACCGCGGGAGCGAGGCGGCGCGGGGTCGGCGATCACCAATACCTCGCGGCAGGTCGCCGTCGCGCTGGGAGTCGCGGTGCTCGGCTCGATCCTGGCGCAGGCCTACCGGACCAGCCTGGCACCCGGTCTCGGCGCCCTGCCGACGGCACGGCGGCTGGCAGCCACCCAGTCCATCGCCGCCACCCAGGCGGCGGCCAGTCACCTCGGCCCCGCAGGTGCCGCGCTGCTGGCGCTCGCCGACCGCTCGTTCGTCCATGCGATGCATGTGACAACCGTGGTGTCCGCGGTTATCGCGGCGACCGGGGCAGTACTGATCGCGATCTGGATGCCGGGCCTGCGGGCAGCAGCCAGGCGAGCCGACGCTGATCAGCTGCCGGCGGCCCCCGGGCCGGCGGCCCCCGCGCCAGTGGCCCCCGCGCCAGTGGCCGTCTTGATGGAGGACTGAGACCAGACCATGACGTCCGGACAGCTACCGCAGGACCAGGCGCGCCGAGCGGGCCGGCCGCGCAGTGAGCAGGCCGACCGCGCGATCATCGAGGCGGCGCTCGACTTGTTCGCCGAGTCCGGGGCCGAGGGCCTGTGCATCGAGAAGGTGGCAGCCAGGGCCGGCGTGGGCAAGGCAACCATCTACCGGCGCTGGCCGGGCAAGGAAGACCTGCTGCTCGCTGCCCTCGCGGCACTGAAGGCGCCGCTGCCCGAGCCCAAGGGCGAGTCCGTCCGGGACGACCTCGCCGCGCTGGTCGAAGCGATGCGAACCGAGGCGGTGGACCCGCGTCAGGTACGGCAGTTCGCCCTGCTCCTCGGCGAGGGTGAACGATACCCGCGGCTGATCGAGCGATACGTCGCGGCGGTCGTCGAGCCGCGGCGCGACGTGTTCCGGGCGGTGCTCCGCCGCGGTGTTGCCACCGGCGAGCTGCGCGAGGCGACCAATATCGAGATCGCGGTGGACATGCTCACCGGCACGGTACTCGCCAGGGCCCGGATCGGGCAGGACCGGCAGGACCGCGGCTACGCCCGGCGGGTGGTGGACGAGCTGCTGACCGGGATGGCGTCGCGCTAGGCGGGGAAGCACCGCGATAGGTTCGGTCCGAGGCACCAGTCAACCGACGGGAGCAGCCATGCGGATGACCAAGCTCGGGCATTCCTGCGTCCGGCTGGAACGTGACGGCCAGGCGATCGTGCTCGATCCAGGTGTATGGAGCGGGACGGACTCCCTGGCCGGGGCGAACGGCATCCTGATCACGCACGAGCATGCCGACCACCTCGACACCGGGGTCGTGCGGGCAGCGCTGGAGCGCGATGCCGGACTCGAGCTGTGGACCAACGCGCCGGTCGCGGCGCAGTTCGCCGACTTCGGCTCCCGGGTGCACGCGGTCGGCCATGGCGACGTGTTCACGGCCGCGGGTTTCGACGTGCACGTCTACGGCCACGACCACGCGCCGATCCATCCGGACCTGCCGCAGGTACCCAATGTCGGGTTCGCCATCGACGGCAAGCTCTTCCACCCGGGCGACGCGTTCACGATCCCGGCCGAGCCGGTCGAGACCCTCCTGCTGCCGATCAGCGCCCCGTGGCTGAAGACATCGGAGATGATCGACTACGCGCGTGCCGTGCAGCCGAGGATCAGCTACGCCGTTCATGACGAGCTGCTGAACGCCAACGGCATTAACCTGATCGCTCAGCTGGCCGGGATGCTGCTCGGCGGATCGGGCGAGGGCGGCTACGCCCGGCTCGAGCCGGGCGCCAGCGTCGAGATCTAGCCCCGCTCGCTATCCCGTCTGCACGACGTTCGAGCCGACGATCTTGCCGTCTTGCACGGTGTAGGAGCCCGAGTAGTACTTGACCGTGCCGTCGGACTGGTTGGCCGTGAGCTTGAAGCTGACCGTCTCGCCGGAGACGCCGGTGATCGTGAGGACATCGTCCGACGTGCCGGCGAAGCCATCCCTGAAGGTCGTAAATGACTCCGTGCTCTGCGCCTGGGCGTTCAGCCGGTACGCGATGTGGTACTGGTGGCCGTTGATGGCGTTGTAGTAGTCGGTCACGACCGCGCCCGGGCTGCTGACCACCGGTGCCGAGCTGGCCGGACTGGACTGGGCCGGGCTGGACCGGGGCTGGCTCGACGAGCCGGCCGAGCTGCGCCGGCCGCTGGCCGTGGCGGGGGAGGTCGTCCCGGTCTGCGGGCTGCCGTTACCGCGCAGGTGGAGCACCAGCAGGCCCGCCCCGGCCAGGATCACGATGACGGCCAGGCCCACGACGACGGGCAGAACCCAGCCCCCCCGGCGCGGCGTCGGCTGCGGCGGGCCCGTCTGGTAGCCGGAGCCGCCTGGCCACAGCTGGTGGGTCTGCCCCGGCGGCCCGTAGCCGCCGGGCTCGCCGCCGTAGCCAGCGGACGGGTTGTACCCGCCGGGCGGGCTGTACCCGGAGGCGGCGGGGTACTGGTCGTGAGCAGTCGGGCGCGGCGGGGGACTGCCGGCGCCCGGCCCGCTGACTGCGCGCACCCCCTCGGTGATGGTCGCCTCGCCGGGAGGCAGCGGCACGACCGGCGGAGTCAGCGGGCCGGCCGCGGCGGCGGCGGCGCCCATCGCCAGCTCGGTGGCGGCCGGATCCGGCCGCACGGCGCCCGCCAGCTCGGTCGGCATTCCCTGCCCGGACGGGGCCAGCCCGGACGGGGCCTGCCCGAACCTCGCCTGGGCCGGGCGGGCCGTGCAGGCGGCGCGCAGCTGAGCGGCGAACTCCAGGCAGCTGGCCTGCCGGTTCTCCGGCGACTTGGCGAGCGCCCTGGCGATCACCTCGTCCACCTCGGGTGGCAGGTCGGGCCGCAGCTGGCACGCGGACGGCGGCGGCGCGGATACCTGCGCCCACATCACCGCCAGGTCCTGATCGCGCTGGAAGGGCGGCCGGCCGGTCAGCATCTCGAACGCCGCGCAGGCCAGCGCGTACAGGTCCGTCCGGCCGTCGATGGGCCGGCCCTCGACCTGCTCGGGCGACATGTAGTCGATGGTGCCGAGGAACTGACCGGTGCCGGTGAGGCTCACCGCAGCGACCGACAGCTTGCTCAGCCCGAAGTCGGACAGGTACACGTGATCGGGCGCGCTGCCGGTGCCGATGGTGCCGAGCAGCATGTTGGCGGGCTTGACGTCCCGGTGGACCAGGCCCTGCGCGTGCGCGGCGTCGAGTGCCGACGCCACCTGGGTCACGATGTTCACGACCCGGGAGGGCCGCAGCGTTCCCTCCCGGTCGATCAGCGCCCGCACGTCGCGCCCGGCGACGTAGCGCATCGCGATGAACAGGACGCCTTCCGCCTCGCCGGCCTCGAACACCGGGATGATGTTCGGGTGGTCGACGGCAGCGCCCGAACGCGACTCCCTGATGAACCGCTGCCGGAAGGCGGCATCCCTGGTCAGCTCCGGCGCCAGCACCTTCAGCGCGACCTGGCGGTCGAGCCGCACATCAGCAGCGCGGTACACGACGGCCATCCCGCCGCGTCCGATCAGCTCCTTGACCTGATAGCCGGCTATCCGTGCCCCGGCGGGAAAGTCGCCGATCGCCGGCCGATTCTCGCCGCTCACAACCTGCCTCCGAAACCACGCCCCTGCCCGGTCATCGCCCGCTCCGGCGGTAACGCGAGCCCGTGCCGAATTGTCGGATACTTGGTCAGTCACAAGGACTGTCCAAGTATCCGGCCTTCTGGCCGCCCGCTCAACTCGCCAGGCGGCCAGGCTACCGGGGGAAGGGCTCCCGCCAGCGGTTGGTGATCGGCAGGCGGCGGTCCCGGCCGAAGTTCTTGGCCGAGATCTTCGGCCCGGGCGGATACTGCCTGCGCTTGTACTCGGCCCGGTCGACCAGCGCGATTACCCGTTCGACCAGAGCCGGATCATGGCCCGCCGCGACCAGCTCGGCGGCGCCCAGGTCCTTTTCCACGTAGTCGTCGAGCAGGGGATCGAGCACCGAGTAGTCCGGCAGCGAGTCAGTATCGAGCTGGCCAGGCCGCAGCTCAGCGCTGGGCGGCTTGGTAATCGAGTTCTCCGGGATCGGCTCGTCGGCGCCGGACCGGGCGGCCTGGTCGTTGCGCCATCTGGACAGCTCCCAGACGAGCGTCTTGGGTACGTCCTTGATCGGCCCGAAGCCGCCGGCGGAGTCACCGTACAAGGTGGAGTAGCCGGTCGCCAGCTCGCTCTTGTTACCCGTCGTCAGCACCAGGTGACCTTCGGCGTTGGACAGCGACATCAGCACCATGCCCCGCACCCTGGCCTGCAGGTTCTCGCTGGCCAGCCCGGTCAGGCGGAGCTGCTCGTCGAACGCGCCGACCATCGGGGCGATCGGCACGGTGCGGCCCCGCAGTCCCTGCCGCTTGACCAGGTCCTCGGCATCGGCGACCGAGTGCCCGGAGGAGTACTCGCTGGGCAGCAGCACGACATGCACCCGGTCAGGCCCGATCGCGTCGGCGGCGATCGTGGCCGTCAGCGCGGAGTCGATGCCGCCGGACAAGCCCAGAATCACCGTCTGGAACCCGTTCTTGCGCACGTAGTCACGCACGCCGGTGACCAGCGCCGCGTACACCTCGGCCAGCCCGCTCAGCCGGGGCCAGACCGGGCCGCCGGCCACCGCGGCTGGCGCGGGCTGGCCGGGCCGGCCAGCGAGCTCCAGCCGCCGGATCGTCATCGTCGTGCCGTCGCGGGCGTTGGCTGGCGTGTCACCGAGCGCCGCATCGCCGGCCTGGCGGACTTCGACGTCGGTGACGACCAGCGCTTCCTCGAACTGCGGGCCGCGCGCCAGGACCGCGCCGGCCGCGTCGACGACGATGGAGTCGCCGTCGAACACGAGCTCGTCCTGGCCGCCGACCATGTTGACGTATGCCAGCGGCGCGCCGGCTTCGGCTGCGCGGCGGCGGCACAGCTCGAGCCTGGCATCGGCCTTGCCCCGCTCGTACGGCGAGGCGTTCGGTACCACCAGCAGCGATGTCTCGGCCTGCCGGGCGACCGCGACCGGACCGCCGTCCTGCCACAGGTCCTCGCAGATCGCCACGGCCACGTCGACGGGCTCGCCGGACCTCGCCGTGAGCCGCAGAACCGGCAGCACGTCGCCCGGGACGAAGTACCGGTACTCGTCGAAGACGCCGTAATTCGGCAGGTGGTGCTTGGCCGACGTGACGACGACCGAGCCCGCGTGCAGCACGGCCGCCGCGTCCCGCGGAGCGCCGGCCGGCAGCCCGACCCTGGGCGCCAGGCCCGCCTGGCGGTCGAGGTATCCGGTGACCACGGCGATTCCGCCGAGGCCGGCATCGGCCAGCTCAGCGGCGGTCCGGCGGAGGGTCCCGATGGACGCCTCGACGAACGAGGCCCGCAGCGCGAGATCCTCGACCGGGTAGCCGGTCAGCATCATCTCGGGAAACACGACCACCGTCGCTCCCGCTGCGGCAGCCCGGCGTGTCCACTCGATGATGCCGGCGGCGTTCTGGTCGAGGTCACCGACGATGGCGTTGACTTGCGCGAGGGCGATCCGAAGCTGAGGCACCAGATCAGCTTAGGACGTGAATCGGGCCATCCGGCGGGTCGCGTTACCGCCCGGAAACACGGACCGGGCAGACTGGCCACGTGGACAGGCAGGAAGAGTTCGTACTGCATACGCTCGAAGAGCGCGACATCCGGTTCGTCCGGCTGTGGTTTACCGACGTGCTCGGCTACCTCAAGTCGGTGGCCGTCGCCCCGGCCGAGCTGGAGGGCGCGTTCGCCGAGGGGATCGGCTTCGACGGCTCGGCGGTCGAGGGGTTCTCCCGGGTTTACGAGGCCGACATGATCGCCAGGCCCGACCCGTCGACGTTCCAGCTGATGCCGCTGCGCGACGATCCGGTCGGCGTCGGCCGGATGTTCTGCGACATCCTGATGCCCGACGGCACGCCGTCGCACGCCGATCCGCGGTACGTGCTCAAGCGCGCGCTGGCCAAGGCCGCGAGCCTCGGCTTCACCTTCTACACCCACCCCGAGATCGAGTTCTTCCTGCTCCGGGAGCGGCCCGAGGCCGGAGCCAAGCCGCGGCCGATCGACCAGGGCGGCTACTTCGACCACACCCCGCATAACATCGCGCACGACTTCCGCAAGTCGGCGATCACGATGCTGGAGAACATGGGCATATCGGTGGAGTTCAGCCACCACGAGGGGGCGCCCGGCCAGCAGGAGATCGACCTGCGCTACGCCGACGCGCTCAGCACCGCGGACAACATCATGTCGTTCCGGCTCGCGATGAAGGAGGTCGCGCTCGAGCAGGGCGTCTACGCGACGTTCATGCCCAAGCCCTTCACCGAGTTCCCGGGCTCGGGCATGCATACCCACATGTCACTGTTCGAGGGCGACCGGAACGTGTTCCACGACCCGGGCGGGGAGTTCCAGATATCGAAGGTCGGCCGCTCGTTCATCGCCGGCCTGCTCGCCCACGCCGCCGAGATCACCGCGGTGTGCAACCAGTGGGTGAACTCCTACAAGCGGCTCTGGGGCGGCGCCGAGCGGATCGCCGGGGCGGGCGGCGAGGCCCCCGCCTACATCTGCTGGGGGCACAACAACCGGTCGGCGCTGATCAGGGTCCCGATGTACAAGCCCAAGAAGGGGAACGCGACCAGGATCGAGTTCCGCTCGCTCGACCCGGCGTGCAACCCGTATCTGGCCTTCGCCGTGATCCTGGCCGCCGGGCTGAAGGGAATTGCGGAGGACTACGAGCTTCCGCCCGGCGCCGAGGACGACGTCTGGGCACTGACCCCGGCTGAGCGCCGGGCACTCGGCATCGCCCCGCTGCCGCAGAGCCTGTCGGACGCCTGCAACGTCATGCAGACCAGCGAGCTCGTCGCGGAGACGCTGGGCGAGCACGTGTTCGACTTCTTCCTGCGGAACAAGCGCGAGGAATGGCAGGAATACCGCCGTCAGGTCACCGAGTTCGAGCTTGAGCGGTATCTGTCCTCGCTCTGATTCCCCGGTCGCGCCGCAACTCAGCTTCGCCCGAAACCACTCGGCCGCGGCTCGCGTCCAAAGAGTTGTGACCGAAGGCAGCGGGCGCCCCGCCGCGCCGCGCGTGCTGCGCGCCGGCGCAGCAGTCCTCGTCCTGGCCGGCCTCGCCGCGGGATGCGGACGGACGCCCCGCTGCTGCGCTGGCGGAACGGACTACTACCAGTCCGTGACCTACTCGCTCATCGCGCTGCCGGCCGGGATCGACCAGGACAACGAGCTGCTGGCCACGCTGGCGGCGCCGGGCCGCAAACCCAGGACCTACGCCAGGGCCCTCTCCTCACCCGCCGTGATCGCAAGGCTCGCCGCGCTGCTGAACGATCTGCACACGTCGCCGCCCGAGAGCATCAGCTGCCCGATCATGCTGCCCAGTTTCCAGGTCGCGCTCGCCACCAGGCCGGGCCGTGCGCCGGTCGCGCTGGTCAGCCCGGACGGCTGCTCGGGCGAGGTGGTCACGGTACGCCGACAGGTCCGGACCGCGCTCGAGGACATCGGCAGCACGAGGATGCTCAGGGCGGTCGAGCGGCTGTTCGGCGCGCATCATGTCTTCTGGTAGCGCGATGCGCTGGATCGCGGCGGCAGCCGGCCTGGCACTCGTGCTCGCGGGATGCGCGAGCGTCGCGGGCGCCGGGTCAGGACCGGTCTCGCCGGCCAGCCGGGCCCGTCAGGGATCGGGCCAGCCGGCGGCCGGCTCGCGCGCCCAGGCCCGCGCGCTGGCCAGGCGGCTGCTCACGGATCTGGCCCGGCCGGCCGGCACCCGGACGACCGTGCCGCGCACCGTGCCGGTCCTGCTGCGTCATCCGGGCCAGGAAGCCGGCAGCGGCCACACGATCGACCGGCACAGGTTCTTCTCAGTCCGGCAGTCCATGGCCTCAGCCGGCCAGTTCCTGCTCGCGCACGTCCCCGCGGGAATGAAGTGGTCGGGCAACGGCACGGCCGGCGGCCAGCAGGGGACCTTCGTCACCGACACGATGCGGCAGCCGCCAGCCGGGATCTACCAGGCCGATGTCGTCCTGAGCCTGGTGCCATCCGGCGGCGGATCGCTGCTGCGCGCGGATGCCCAGGTGACAGTCCGGCGGACGTTCACGGCCCGCACCGCCATCGCGCGGCTGGCGCGATCCCTGAACTCGCTGCACGCCGATCCTGGCCTGTCCCTGCACTGCCCGGCCATCGCGGGCAGCTACCGGATCAGCTTCGTCCCGGCATCCCCCGGGCAGCCGGCCATCCTCGCCGTGCCGACCGAGTGCCTCATGGTGCAGATGGCGGCGGGCGGTCAGGCCGCGCCTGACCTGCTCGGCAGCGGCAGGCCCATCGCGGTGATCACCAGGTTGCTCGGGCTGACATCGAGCCGGCCGGCCAGCCAGCAGCCAGCCGCGATAACCGCTGGCCAGCGATCCGGGCCGCTGACTACGGTCGGCGCCATGATGGATGACGACATCGCGGCCTACTACGCGGCCGGCCAGGAGCAGGCCAGGCTCGGCAGCGGCGGCGGCCGGATCGAGTACCTGCGGATCCGCGACCTGCTGAGCCGGCAGCTTCCGCCGCCGCCGGCCACGGTGCTCGATGTCGGCGGCGGCGCGGGCGTCTACGCGCTGCCGCTGGCCGCCGATGGATACCTGGTCCACCTGATCGACCCGATTCCGCTGCGCGGGCGCTCGGCGAGGCCGACGCCAGCATCGACGCGGTCCTGATGTTCGGCCCTCTCTACCATCTGCAGGACAGTCAGGAGCGGCTGGTCGCCCTGCGCGAGGCGCGGCGGGTGCTGCGGCCAGGGGGAGTCCTGCTCGCCAGCGCTCTGTCCCGGCTCTACCCGGTCTTCGAGGCCATCGCGGCCGACGACACTGACCCGGCCGAGGCGGAGGCTGAGTTCCTCTCGGCCGGCCGGTACCGCAATCCGTCGAGCGACCCGCGGCTGTTCACCACCTCCTACTTCCACCGTCCAGACGAACTGGCCGACGAGGTCCGGCAGGCCGGCTTCGTGCTCCGGCGGCTTGCCGCGGGCTCGGGCGCGCTCAAGCTGCTCGTGCCCGACCTCGGCGAACGGCTGGACGATCCGGCCCAGGCGGCCAGGCTGCTCGACCTGATGCGGCTGGTCGAGGCCGAGCCTTCCCTTCTCGGCATGAGCCAGAACATCGTCGCGATCGCGACGAAGCCTGGCCGGCCGTAACATGCTGGGCGTGACGATCGCTGCGGAGTGGAGCCAGATCCTGCGGGAGAACGCGGCCGCTTACGCCCGCGTCGCGATGGACAACATCGGCCGGGAATTCCCTAACGGCATCTACCACACGATGAGCGCGCCGGGTGACTTCCCCGGCCGCCCGCGAGATCGCAACCCCGTGTTCTACGGCAGCTACGACTGGCATTCGTGCGTGGAGATGCACTGGCTGCTGATCCGGCTGCTGCGGACCGCGACTGACTCGGTGCCGGCCGCCCAGATCCGGGCCACGCTCGACCGGCAGTTCGCGCCGGAGGCACTGGCCGCGGAGGCCGCGTACGTCGCCGGGCCCGACAGCCCGGGGCGCTACGGCTGGGGGTGGGCGCTGGCCCTGGTCCACGAGGCGTCCGCACTGGCCGGCCCCGGGGCCAGCGGGCCGGCCGACCCTGACGCCGGGCGCTGGGCGGCCGCGCTGGCTCCGCTGGCCGCCGCCGTCACCGGCCGCTTCCTGGACTGGCTGCCCAGGGCCACCTACCCGGTCCGCTACGGCCTGCATCCGAACACCGCGTTCGCGCTGTCCCGGTCCCTGCCGCACGCCCGCGACCTGGCCGCGGCCGGCGACCCGGCGCTAGCCGACGCGATCGGGGCCGCTACCACCGGGTGGTACTCCAGCGACGCGGACTACCCGGCCGCCTGGGAGCCATCGGGATCCGACTTCCTGTCGCCAGCGCTGACCGAGGCCGAGCTGATGGCCCTGCTGCTGCCGGACGCCAGGTTCGCCGCCTGGCTTGACGGGTTCCTGCCGGGCATCGCGCGCGGCGAGCCCGCGGCCCTGTTCGAGCCGGCCGTTGTCTCCGACGCCAGCGACGGTCAGATCGCGCACCTGCACGGGCTGAACGCCAGCCGGGCCTGGTGCTGGCGGCGGATCGCCGAGAGTCTCCCGGCGGGGGACCCGCGGATCGAGCCGGCCCTGGCGGCGGCGCGCCGGCATGCCGGCGCGGCCCTGCCGCACGTGGTCGGCGACCACTACAACGTCGAGCACTGGCTCGCCGCCTACGCGGTGCTGCTCTTGACCTGACCGGTGCTGGCCTGACCGGTGCTGACGTGGCCGGGCTCGCTCGCTACGGTGCAGGGGTGAGCATGCCGAGGGCAGTGACGGTAGCCGGACGGCTCGCCGCGCTCGGGTTCGCCGACACGGCCGGCGCTCAGCGGCTGCTCTCCAGTGACCTGCACCTCGATCCGCTCGGCGACGACGCTCAGGTCGTGGCCGCGCTCGCGGCGGCGCCCGACCCTGACCTGGCGCTGGCCGGGCTGGCCAGGCTAGGACCGGACGACCAGCTGCTCGATGAGCTGCGCTCCGATCCTGGCCTGCGGGCCAGGCTGGCCGCGGTGCTCGGCACCAGCACGGCGCTCGCCGATCACCTCCGCCGCCATCCGGCCGACTGGCGGCTGCTCAGCGGTCCCGGCGCTGAGCGAGCGCCCGGCGCCGACGAGATCCGCGCCGACCTGCTCGGCGCCGAGCAGCCCGACCAGCTCCGGGTCGCGTACCGGCGGCGGCTGCTGCGGCTGGCCGCGCGTGACCTGACCGGCGTCACCGCCATCGACGACGCGATGGCCGAGCTGGCCGACCTGGCAGGCGCCGCGCTCGAGGCGGCCCTGGCGATCGCGACCGCCCGGCTGCCGCCGGACGCGCCGGCCTGCCGGCTCGCGGTGATCGCGATGGGCAAGTGCGGAGCGCGCGAGCTGAACTACTCGAGCGATGTCGACGTGATCTTCGTGGCCGAGCCCGCCGGGCCGCGTGACGAGCCCGGCGCACTGCGTACGGCGGCCCAGCTGGCCAGCACGATGATCCGGGTCTGCTCCGAGACCGGGCCCGAGGGCAGCCTGTTTCCGGTCGATCCCAACCTGCGCCCGGAAGGCCGCAGCGGGCCGCTGGTCCGGACCCTGGCCAGCCACCTCGCTTACTACCAGCGCTGGGCCAAGACGTGGGAGTTCCAGGCGCTGCTCAAGGCCAGGCCGGTCGCCGGAGACCTCGGGCTCGGCCAGGACTACCTGGCTGCGCTGGAGCCGCTGATCTGGCACGCGGCGCAGCGGGACGACTTCGTCGCCGACGTCCAGGCGATGCGGCGGCGGGTCCTCGCGAGCCTGCCGGCCAGCGCGGCCGGGCGCGAGATCAAGCTCGGCCCTGGCGGCCTGCGGGACATCGAGTTCGCCGTTCAGCTGCTCCAGCTCGTGCACGGCCGGGGCGACGAGACGCTGCGGGATCCTGGCACTCTGCGCGCGCTCGCCGCCCTGGCCGCCGGCGGGTACGTGGGCAGGCAGGACGCGGCGAGCATGGCCCAGGCGTACCGGTTCCTGCGGGTCATCGAGCACCTGCTCCAGCTGCGGCAGCTGAGGCGGACCCATTCGCTGCCGACCGACCCCGCGATCCTGCGCCAGGTCGGGCGGGCGGTGCGGGCCATGCGGTACGCCGACCCGGAGGTCGCCGGGCTCGCCGCTCAGCCGCCTGATGAGTCCGCGGACCCGGCGGAGCAGCTGATGACCCGGTGGCGGCAGCACGCCGCCGCCGCCAGGCAGCTGCACGAGAAGCTGTTCTACCGCCCGCTGCTCGATGCGGTCGCGCGGCTGCCCGACGACGCGATCAGGCTGACGTCGCAGTCCGCGGCCGAGCGGCTCGAGGCGCTCGGCTACGCCGATCCGGCTGGGGCGCTCCGCCACATCAGCGCGCTGACGACGGGCTTCTCGAGGAAGGCGGCGATCCAGCGGACGCTGCTGCCCGCCATGCTGGGCTGGTTCGCCGACGCGCCGAGGCCGGACGCGGGCCTGCTCGCGTTCCGGCAGGTCAGCGAGGCCCTCGGGCGGTCGCCCTGGTACCTGCGGCTGCTGCGTGACGATACCAATGTCGCCTGGCGGATGGCCAGGCTGCTCGCCTCCGGCCGGTACGCCACCGACCTGCTGCTCCGCGCCCCTGACGCGGTCGCCATGCTGGCCGACGACGACCTGCTCGCGCCCCGCCAGCTGGCCAGCCTGCGCGGCGAAGCCGAAGCGACGGTGCGCAGGCACGCGCAGGCGGCAGACCGGGACGGAGCGGCCGCGCCCCTGCTCGCCCTCCGGCGCCGGGAACTGTTCCGCACCGCCGCCGCCGACCTGCTGGGCGAGCTGGACTGCCTGCAGGTGGCCGCGGCGCTCGGCGCCGTCACCGCGGTGACCGTGGCAGGCGCGCTGAAGGTGGCCAGCGACACGGTCGGGCGTGCTTCGGGCGGCCTGCCAGCCAGGATCTGCGTCGTGGCGATGGGCCGGTTCGGCGGGCATGAGATGAGCTACGCGAGCGACGCCGATGTCCTGTTCGTGTACGAGCCGGTTCCCGGCGCCGACGAGCACGCGGCCGCGATGGCCGCGCACGCGATGGCGGAGGAATTGCGCCGCCTGCTCAGCCGGCCAGGTCCGGACCCGCCGCTGCGGGTCGACGCGGACCTGCGGCCCGAGGGCAGGCAGGGCCCGCTGGTGCGGACGCTGGGCGCGTACCGGGCCTACTACGGCCGCTGGGCTCAGCCGTGGGAGGTTCAGGCGCTGCTGCGGGCCGACCCGGTGGCCGGGGACAGCGCGCTGCACGAGGCGTTCACCGCGCTCGCCGACGAGGTCCGCTATCCAGCCGGGGGAATCGCCGATGCTTCTGTTCGGGAAATAAAGCGAATTAAAGCCAGAATGGAAGCAGAACGGATGCCTCGGGGCATCGACCCGGCCCGGCACGTCAAGCTCGGTCCTGGCGGGCTGTCGGACGCCGAGTGGGTGGCGCAGCTGCTCCAGCTCCGGCACGCCGGAGCCGTGCCCGCGCTGCGGACCACGCAGACGCTCGCCGCCCTGGCCGCCGCGCGGGAGGCCGGGCTGCTCGCGGCCGGCGACGCCGCCGCGCTGAGCACGTCCTGGCTGCTCGCCACCAGGATCAGGAACGCGGTCACGCTGGCCACCGGGCGTGCCTCCGACGTGGTGCCGACCGGCCAGCCCGAGCTGGCCGGCACCGCCCGGCTGCTCGGCTACGCGCCGGACGCGTCCCAGGATCTGGAGCAGGACTGGCGCCGGGCCGCTCGCCGGGCCAGGACCGTGATGGAACGCGTCTTCTACGGCTGATACCCCGGTAGGGGGCAGCTTCCTTCCCTGGGTGCGCGCGAGCACTCACCACGTCCGTGCATGCTGGTGAGGTGACCAGTACGGCTTCGCGGCGCCCCGGCAAGCTAGCAGCGGGCGAGCCAGCGGCCGGGGCGCCGCCGGCCGGGCCGCAGTCCCGCGCGTCCTGGCCTGGCACGCTGGTCGAGCGGGCGATCGCGCTGATCGCGGCGGACTACCGCAGGCCAGCGGGGCCGATCGTGATGGCCGCGGTGCTCGCGGTGGCCGCCGTGCTCGAGTCAGGCCGGGCGGCCGGGCCGATCAGCCCCAGCCTCGCACTGGTACTCGGCCTGCTCGGCACCGCGCCGATCGCCGTTATCAGGAGATTCCCGCTGCCGGCGATTTCGGTCGTGCTGACGGCCAGCGCGGCATTCATCGTGTTCGGCCGGCTGTCCTGGTCGGTCGCCGCGGTCACCGGCTGGCTGGTCGCGCTGGCGGCATGCCCGGTCATGCTGGCCCGGCGGCCGGCCATCCTGGCGGTCGCTCTCACCGAGGTTGCCGTGTTGCTCGGCGCCGCGGGCATCCGCGGGAACGCGACTCCGTGGGACGCGACAGCGGCCGAGGCCCTGGCCGTCATCGCGGCCTGGGGCGCGGGGGAGATGCTGCGGGCCAGGCGGCAGTCGGCGATCTGGAAGGTCGAGGCCGCCGAGCGGCTCAGGCGGCTGAGCGAGCGGGACGCGGTCGCTCGCGAGCGAGCTAGCATCGCCCGCGAGCTGCACGACGTGGTCGCGCACCACGTCTCCATGATCGCCGTCCGGGCCGCGACCGCGCCCTACGCGGTGCCTGGCCTGCCTGGGCCAGGTCAGGCTGCGTTCGCCGAGATCGCCGACGAGGCGCGGGCGGCCCTGACCGAGCTCCGCGTGGCGCTGGGCGTGCTGCGCTCACCGGACGGGGGGTCGGAAGCGGCGCCGCAGCCGCGGATCGCCGACCTTGACGCGCTGCTGAGCCGCGTGGCCGGCGCGGGGACGATGGCGACGCTGAGCGTGTCCGGCCAGGTTCGGCAGCTGGCTGGCTCGGTTGAGCTGTGCTGCTACCGGATCATCCAGGAGGCACTGACGAACGCCGGCCGGCACGCGCCGGGCAGCCAGGTCAGGATCGAGCTGAGCTACGGCGCCGACACACTGACCGTGCGGATCGGGAACGACGCGCCCCCCGGGCGACGCGAGCCCGGCCGAGGTGAGCACGGCCGAGGTGAGCACGGCCGCGGCGAGGAACCTGGCTACGGTCTCACCGGCCTGCGCGAGCGCGTCTCGATGCTGCGCGGCGAGTTCCAGGCCGGGCCTGACGGGCGGGGCGGGTTCGCCGTCTCCGCCTTGCTGCCAGCGCCCGCTCCCGGCGGCGGGCCGGAGCCGGCCTGATGCCGGAGATACTGCGGCTGCTGGTCGCCGACGACCAGGCGGTAGTGCGGATGGGTTTCACCGCCATGCTCGACTCGCAGCCCGATATGAGCGTGGTCGGCACGGCCCAGGATGGGCAGCAGGCCGTTCGGATGGCCCGCGAGTTCAAGCCCGACGTGGTGCTGATGGACATCAGGATGCCCGTGCTCGACGGTATCGAGGCGACCAGGCAGCTCAGTCAGGGCGAGGCGGCGCCGAAGGTGCTCGTGCTGACCACGTTCGACCTTGACGACTACGTCTACGACGCGCTCCGGGCCGGGGCCAGCGGGTTCCTGCTCAAGGACGCCACGCCGGAGGAGATCCTGGCGGCAGTCCGAGTCGTCGGCGCGGGGGAGGCCCTGCTCGCGCCTTCGGTGACGCGCAGGCTGATCGCCGAGTTCGCGAGCCGGAAGAGGCTCGCCGTCCCCGCCGAGCTTGACCGGCTGACGCCGCGAGAGCACGAGGTCCTGCTGCATGTCGCGGCCGGCCTGACGAACGCGGAGATCGCCCGCACCCTGTGCCTCGCCGGGCAGACGGTGAAGTCTCATGTCAGCTCCATGCTGTTCAAGCTGGAGCTGCGAGACCGGGTGCAGGCCGTCATCCTGGCCTACGAGTCCGGGCTCGTCGTCGCCGGCGGCGCCACTGGGCCTGCCCGACCGGCCGGGTGAGACCTGGTCAGGTGCGCGGTTCCCAGCTGAAATGGCGGGCGGCTACCAGCAGGCCGCCCAGCCCCCACAAGGCGACGACGAGCACGTCGGTCCACTGGAAGGCAGTGCCAAGGAAGGCCGCCTGCATGCCGTTCGCGAAGTGCCGGACGGGGAAGATCCTGGCGATCCACAAGATCCACGACGGCGTGGCGTTCCCGAACGGAATGAAGATCCCGGACAGGAACAGCAGCGGGAGGATCGCGGCGTTGACGATCGCCGCTGACGCGTCGGCGTTGGGAATCACCGTGGTGATCGCGAGACCGAGCGCGCAGAACGTGCCGGCGCCGACCAGCAGCACGACGACGAACCGCAGCAGCGTGAGCCCGGTCGGGACGGCGGCGGAGTAGAACAGGCGGCCGAAGGCAACGGTGATGAGCACCAGCAGGACGGCGACGAAGACGGCGTGCACGATCCGCGCGGCGAGGAAGGCCGACGCCGGCAGCGGCGTCCCGTTCGTCCGCTTCAGGACGCCGGAGTCGCGCTGGAAGGTCACCGAGATCGCGATGTTGTTGAAGCACGCGGTCACGACGGCGAACGACGCCATCGACGCCACGTAGTAGGTCGACTGGTTGACCAGGCGGCTGCCGATAGGCACGGTTCCGTGTCCGAGCAGCGTCGTGAAGATGACCAGGAACATGAGCGGGAACGCGAAGGTGAAGAAGGCCGACACCGGATTGCGCCAGAACATCTTGTTGACGTAGCGGAGCTGCAGCGCCGTCATGACCGCTGTGCTCATGGTGCCCGCCTCCAGCCGCGCCGCCTGGCCCGGACAGGCTGCGCACTGTCCGGCCCCGGCGCGGCCGGCGGTCCGGTCAGCTCAAGGTAGACATCCTCCAGCGAGGCCCGCACGACCTCGAGGTCGGCGAGGCTGACGCCGTGCTCGATGGCCCAGCCGGTCAGCCGGTTCAAGGTCAGCGTGAGGTCATCGGGCACGAGCTCGGTGACGCCGTCAGGCATCGTCGTGCCGGTGAGCTCAGGCGGCGGGGTCTGGCCGGCCGGGAGCCGGTACCGCAGCCGCGTGGCGGAACGCTGCCCCTGGCCCAGGCTGGCGGGCGGACCCTCGGCCACGATGCGCCCGCCCGTGACCAGCGCCACCCGGTCAGCGAGGTACTGCGCCTCGTCCATGTAGTGGGTGGTGAGCAGCACGGTCTTGCCGAGCGCAGCCAGGTTCTTGACCACGGACCATGCCTCGTGCCTGGCCGACGGATCGAAGCCGGTGGTGGGCTCGTCGAGGAACAGCAGGTCAGGATTGCCGGCCAGGGCAATCGCCACATCTAGGCGGCGCTGCTGCCCGCCCGAGAGCTTGCTCACCCTGGAATCGCGCTTGCCGGCCAAGCCGACCAGCTCGATCACCTCGTCGCTGGGCCGCGGATTGGGGTAGTAGCCGGAGTACATGGTCACGGTCTCGGCGACGGTCAGGTAGCGGTCCACGCCGGTCGACTGGAGCACGATGCCGATCAGCGGCTTCAGCTGCCGGCGCTGGGTCGCCGGATCGTAGCCGAGGACGCTGACCTCGCCCGCGTCTCGCCGGCGGTACCCCTCCAGGATCTCGACTGTGGAGGTCTTGCCCGCGCCGTTGGGGCCGAGGAGGGCGAAGATCTCGCCCCGTTCGATGCGCAGGTCGATGCCGTCCACGGCGAGGGTGTCACCGTAGCGCTTGACCAGTCCCCGGACCTCGATGGCCGCACTGGACCGCATAGCCGTCTCCCTCCCCGCCAACTACCTGGACTGAGAATGGCCCGTTCCGGCGCGGAGAGCCAGTGCTTTCCGTCACCTTTTCGGTGCCCGGCCCGGCGGGATCCCGCCCGTTGCGCTTCGTGACCCCGGCTGGTTGGCTTGCTGGCCGTGGATGATCTTCTCGCCGCGGCATCCGCGGCGCTCGGGGCCACGCTGACCGATCCGGAGAATCTCGGCGGCAGCGGGCGCTCTGGCGTGGCGCGATGCCGCGTCGCCGGGGGCGGCACCGTGGTCGTCAAGAAGTATCCGGCCACGGCCGAGGGAACGGACAGCTTCGCCGCCGAGGCGGCGGGGCTGGCCCTGGCCGCGCAGGCCGGCGCCGGCCCCCGGCTGCTCGCCGCGAGCTCGCCCGCCAGGCTGGTCGTGATGAGCGACCTCGGAAACGCGCCGAGCCTGGCCGACGTGCTGCTTGGGGGATCGGCCGCCGCTGCCGAAGCGGCCCTGCTTGACTGGGCGCGTGCCTGCGGCGAGCTCGCCACGGCCACCGCGGGCCGCCAGCAAGAACTGGCCGCGCTGCGCGCCGCCCATAGCACCGGTCCCGGGGCGGCCGGGGCTAAACCCGCGGCCGCCTGGCCTGCGAGCGCCCGGCCTGCGGGCGCCGGGCCTGCCGCAGACGGCTCGGCGCACTGGCTGGAACGCAGGATCTTCCAGATACCGGCGCTGCTCGCCAGCCTCTCGATCCCTGCTCCGGCCCGCCTGGCCAGCGACCTGGCCGAGGTGGCCGGGATCGTGCGTCCCGGCCAGCCCCAGGTCTTCTCGCCCGGCGATATCTGCCCGGACAACAACCTGCTCACCGCCGGGGGCGTCAGGTTCATCGACTTCGAGAGCGCCGAGTTTCATTCCGTCTTTCTCGACGCCGCCTATCTGCGGATGCCGTTCAGCACCTGCTGGTGCGTCTTCCGGCTGCCCGACCGGATCGGCCGGGCAGCCGAGGCCGCCTACCGCGACCTTGGTCGGCCGAGTCTTTCCCGGCCTGGGCAGCGACGAGCGCTGGCAGCCGGGCGTCAGGCGCGCGATGGCGGCCTGGACCCTGCACGCGATGACATACCTGCTTGACCGCTCGATGGCGGCCGACAAGTCGATGATCGATGACGGCCGGGCGGCGCCGACCGCCCGCCAGCTGCTGCGCTACCGGTGGCGCCGCCTGCTCGCCGAGCTCGAGCCGGCCGGCGAGCTGGAATCGCTGTGCGCGCTGGCCGGCGACCTGCTCACCGCGACCGAGAACTGGCCGGTACCCGACCTGCCGCTGTACCCGGCGTTCCGGTGAACACCTGGCCGCCGGTCCGGCCGCGGCGAGAACTGCCGCCACCGCCGGCCGGCCGCTAGCGGCGCTGCTGACGGCTACTGGCGGGCCATCTCGGCCCGGGCGATGGCATCGGCGTTGGCCGCCTCCGCCGCGGCGTCGCGCGCCGAGACGATCTGGATGTCCACTCGGTCCAGCGTGCCCTCGAAGGTGAACGGACTGTCGTACCGGTCGCTGACCGGGGATCCGTGATCGTAGCCGACGCTCGGCCCGATGCTGGAGACGATGTACATCACGAACGGGATCTCGACCTGGCCGCACGCCCGGCCGTCGATCACCACCGTGGCGGTTCCGTGGCCGTCAGGAGCCCGCCTGAACCTGACGCCAGCGACGGAGCTGCCGGTCGGAACCTCAATTGTCGATTCGGCCACATGGTTGCTCGCCCTGCAGCCTGGATGCCAGGCGGCGGTGGTTCTCCGGCATCGTGACCCACTCCTGCCCGCCGGGATTGCGCGGCGCGAGTTGCGTTCCGGCTGGAAGGAGGCCCATCTGGAGCTGGCGGGAGAACCATGCGTCCCTGGCCGCGTCCCAGCCTTCGTCGAACGCGCCGCGGTACTTCGCCAGGTACTCGGCCGGCGCCTGGTGCGGGGCGTGCGTAGCGCCCGGCGCGAGATAGAGGAAGAACGGGCGGTCCGGCCGGATCGACTTCGAGTCGTGCATGAAGCCGATGGCCCGGTCCACCAGGTCCTCGGTCAGGTGGTATCCCTCTTCGGCGCTCCGGGGCTGGTCAACGGCGGGTCGCTCGCTGTCACTGGCTCTGCGGGCTGGCCGCGGCCGGGCCGAGCAGCCGGTGCAGCCCGGTCACCAGCGCGTCGCGCGTCTGCTCCACGGTGTACCCGCCATCGACGACGAACCAGTCGATCGTCTCGATCTGGGTCAGCGCGTCAGCCGCGGCGAGGATGGCATCGGCCTGCGGGCCGAAAGTGGCCAGCTCGGCCTCGAAATGCCGCGATAGCTGCACGCGGAGCATTCCCCGCCGGGCGTGCAGGCCCTCCCTGATGATCTCGCTCGCCGGGGTGGCCCGCATCCGGGTCCGGGCCTGGGCCGCCCTGGCCGCCGGGGCGATCGCCTGGTGCAAGCGCAGCCGCGCCGAGACGAAGATCTCGACCCGCTCGTCGAACGGGCCCTCGCCGATCGGCTCGAAGGAGAACAGCGGGCCGACCTTCTCCAGATGGCGGTCGATCCCGGCGCGGACCAGGTCGTCGCTGTCGCTCACGTACCGGTAGACGGACCTGAGCGAGAGGCCGGACCGCTGCGCGACCGCCTCGGGACTCGGGCTGAGGTCACCCTCGGTGAAGAGTTCCAGAACGGCGTCGAGCACGGCGACCCGGTTCCTGTCCCGCCGAGCCGTGCGCCCGTCGACTACCGCTTGTTGTGTCATCGTCAGTGCCAGATTGTTACTCGGTGCCAACCTGCTCAAACTTTCAGATGCCGGTCGAAGAACTCGACGATCCTGCTGCGGGCGTCGGCGGCGGACGGCTCGTGGTATCCCATGCCCATCACCGGCCCGGTGATCGCGGTGAAGGCCGCGAAGATCCGGGGCAGGGCCGCATCCCGGCCCGCCGCGCCGCGCAGCGTGGCGAGCGCGCCGGGGTGGTCGTTGAGAAACGAGTGTCCGGCGCCCGGGTACTCCTTGACATCGTGGTCGACGCCGGCCGCCTCGAGCGCGACGGTGAGTTTGGCCGCCGCTCCGCTCAGGGTGCGATCCCGCGCGCCGTAGCTGCCCACCACCGGGCAGGACTGGCGGAAGAACTCGGACGCGTTCTTCGGCACCATGCCGTAGTTAGCACTGGCCGCCTCGAACCCGTGCCCGGGCGCGAGCAGCAGCGCGAAGCCGCCGCCCATGCAGTAGCCGATGACGCCGACATGCCCGGTGCAGTCATCCTGGCCCGCCAGCCACGACCGGCACGCCTCAGCCTTGGCGAAGACCTGGCCCTGGCCCGAGGCAAGCTCACGGAACGTCGACACCAGGCAGCGCAGCTTACTGCCGGTCGAGTACAGGTCAGGGGCCAGCGCGAGGTAGCCGGCGCCGGCCAGCCACTCCGCCTGAGCGCGCAGGTCAGGGGTCATGCCGATAGCGTCGTGCAGGACCAGGACGCCGGGCCAGGGTCCGCGGCCGGCCGGGCGGGCCAGATAGCAGCGCAGATCGCCGCCGGATACTGCGATCCGCACATCGGTCACGGTGCCTCCGCGGTTGGTCATTCAGGCGGTTAAATCGGTACCTTCATGCTCGCAGCGGACGGGCCGCTTGTCCCGGTAACCGGCGAGCAGGATGGCGCGAACGTCGGCCGGGAGCGGCTTGACGGCCTCGCGGACGGTCACGCCCGAGGCGCGGTGCACGCGCGGCGCGAGCCAGGCGGCGACGAGGTCGGGATGGCGCCTGCCGGTGTCCCGCAGCACCCAGCCGATCGCCTTGCGGATGAAGAACTCGTTCTCCTCCAGCATCGCGTCGGCGTACCCGGCGAACCGCTCGAACGCACCGTCGTCCCGGCGTAGCGGCCGCAGCAGCGCGAGCATGGCCGATCGCCGCAGCCAGAAGTCCTCATCGCGGGCCCAGCGGTCGAGGACGGCGGCCAGCCCGGGGTCGCGGTCAACCAGGCTGCCCGCCACGTTGGCGGCCAGGCCGTCGACGAGCGCCCACGTTCGCGAGGTCCTGAGCAGGTCCTCAAGCAGCGCCATGTCGGCCGGACCCAGCAGTCGCCCGGTGCGCTCGAGCAGGATGACGGCCGACTGGCGGCACTCGTAGAGCGGGCTGACCCACAGCGCGCGGACCAGGCCGGTCAGCTCGTCATGACCGAGCCCGGGCCGCGCCTTGCACCAGGTCGCGACCATGGCCCGCATCGCCGGCACCGGGACCCCGGCGAAGTCGAGGTCGCTCTTCAGGTACGCCTTCTCGCTGGCCGCCCGCTCGGCAGTGCCGAGCCTGCGGAGTTCGCGCTCCCACCGCGCCGCAGTCTCCGCCGCGCCCGACCCGCCCGCCGTCGCTGGCACCGCGGCGGCCTCCGCTGGCGTTCGCTCACCCGGGTTCGCGGTCACCGTGCCGACCTTACGGCAGCGCGGGAAGAACCGGCGCGCGGCGGCGGTTGAGCCGGTCGGCGGCGCGCGTCAGCGCGGAACGAACCGAGCATCAGGAGGCCGGGAGCGTGTTCACTGACCTCGTCAGGCGCCCCGTCATCGTGGCGCCCATGGCCGGCGGCCCGACAACATCCGGCCTGGTCACCGCCGCGGCCGAAGCGGGCGCGGTCGGCTTCGTCGCGGCCGGCTACAAGTCGGCCCGCGTGATGCGCGCCGAACTCGACGCCGTGACCGCGGCCACGTCGGAGCCGTTCGGCGTCAACGTCTTCGTCCCTGGCGCTCCCGCCGCTGACACCGCCGCCCTGACCAGCTACCTGGCGGCCATCACAGCCGATGCCAGGGACGTAGGGGCCAAGCCTGGCGATGCGTCCTGGGACGATGATGACTGGCCCGCCAAGGTCGCCGACCTGATCGAGCATCCGGTGCCGATCGTGAGCTTCACGTTCGGCTGCCCCGAGCCCGACGTCATCGCGGCACTGCGGGCCGCCGGCAGCAGCGTCTGGGTGACCGTGACCGACCCGCAAGAGGCTGGTCAGGCGGCTGCGGCCGGCGCCGACTGCCTGTGCGTGCAGGGAGCCGAGGCGGGAGCGCACCGCGGCACGTTCACGAACCCGCTCGGCGGGACAGGGACGGCCGACGCCGAGGCCGGCGGTGGCTTGCTCGATCTGATCATGGCTGTCCGCGGCGTCATCGACCTGCCGCTGGTGGCCGCGGGCGGAATCATGGACGCGGGTGCAGTCGCGGGCGCGCTGGCCGCCGGGGCGTCGGCGGCCCAGTGCGGGACGGCGTTCCTGCGGTGCCCGGAGAGCGGAGCGCATCCCGCCTACAAGGCCGCGCTGGCTGATCCGCGTTTCACGGCCACGGCCGTCACCCGCGCCTTCAGCGGCCGCCCGGCGCGCGGGCTGGTGAACAAGTTCATGGTCGACCATCAGGACGCGCCCGCGGCCTACCCCGAGGTCAACAACGCGACCAGGCCGATCCGCGCGGCCGCCGCGGCGGCCGGGGACACGGACCGGATGAGCCTGTGGGCCGGGCTGGGCTACCGCGCGGCCACGACGCGGCCGGCCGGCGAGGTGATCGACCAGCTCTGCCGCCAGGTTCACTGACTCGGCCGCCCGTCGGCCGGCCCGCCAGCGCGTCAGCCCGCCAGCGCGTCAGCCCGCCACCCGGCCTATTTAACTAATGCGAATTAGTGATAGAGTGCGGCAATGTGGCGAGACGGGGGAGCGACCC
>JADGPC010000318.1 GCA_017882645.1 Streptosporangiales bacterium
AGCTTCCGCGTGATCGCCAAGTGGTGCCGGCTCATCGGCGTCGACCACATCCACGCCGGGACCGTGGTCGGCAAGCTGGAGGGCGACCCGTCGAACACCCGCGGGTATTACGACACGCTGCGCGAGTCGTTCGTGCCGGCGAACCTAGCCAACGGCATCTACTTCGACCAGGACTGGGGCTCCATGCCCGGCACCATGCCCGTCGCCTCCGGCGGCATCCACGCCGGTCAGATGCACCAGCTGCTCGACTACCTGGGCGAGGACGTCGTGTTCCAGTTCGGCGGGGGCACGATCGGCCATCCGATGGGCATCGCGGCCGGGGCGACGGCGAACCGAGTCGCTGCCGAGGCGATGATCAAGGCACGCAACGAGGGCCGGGACTTTCTCGGCGAGGGACCGGACATCCTGCGCGAGGCGGCCAGGCACTGCCAGCCGCTGCAGGTCGCGCTCGACGTCTGGGGCGACATCACCTTCAACTACGAGTCCACCGATACCCCGGACGTCGTCGTCACGCCGACCGTCTGAGCCGTGGCCGCATGAGCCGCGGCCAGAACTCATCTGACAGGAGCACCGGATGCGCCTCATGCAGGGCACCTTCTCGTCGCTGCCCGACTTCACCGATGTGGAGATCATGGCCCAGATCCAGTACGCGGTCGACCGCGGCTGGGCCGTCGCGGTCGAGTTCACCGACGACCCGCACCCGCGCAACGTGCTGTGGGAGATGTGGGGCCTGCCCATGTTCGAGATAGCCGACGCCGCGGCTGCGATGCTCGAGGTCACCGCCTGCCGCGAGGCCTGCCCGGGCCAATACGTGCGGGTGACGGCCTACGACGCCAGTCTCGGACGGCAGACCACGGCGCTCAGCTTCATCGTCAGCCGTCCGTCCGCCGAGCCCGGGTTCCGGCTGGACCGGCAGGAAATGTCGGACCGGCGAGTCAGCTACTCGCTGCACGCCTATGCCGCCGACCGTCCGTCCGGCGAGCGCTACGGGACCGAGCCTGCATGAGTGATCCTGGCCAGCCGGTCCCGCAGCGCGGCTTCGCGATGCCTCGCCCCGGTGACCGTGATTCTGCGGCGCCCGAGGTACCCGAAGCGCCGGGCGGCAGTGCCGGGGCGGCTCAGTCGGCGCCGGTTCCGGCGCCGCTCGCGCCCGGGGCGGTGGTCGATCTGGATGCCGAGCAGCGGTCGATGCGGATCGGCGAGATACTCGACCGGCTCGACGCGGAGTTCGTCGGCCTTGCCCCCGTGAAGACGCGGGTCAGGGAGATAGCGGCGCTGCTGCTGATCGACCGCCTCCGGCAGCGTTACGGCCTGACCTCCTCGCGGCCCAGCCTGCACATGTGCTTCACCGGCAGCCCGGGCACCGGAAAGACGACGATCGCCTCGCAGATGGGCATGCTGCTGGCCGAACTCGGCTACCTCCGCAAGGGCCAGCTGATCAGCGTCACCCGCGATGATCTCGTCGGGCAGTACGTCGGGCACACCGCGCCGAAGACCAAGGAGGTGCTCAAGCGGGCGATGGGCGGAGTCCTGTTCATCGACGAGGCTTACTACCTGTACCGGCCCGAGAACGAGCGGGACTACGGGCAGGAGTCGATCGAGATCCTGCTCCAGTTCATGGAGTCGCACCGGGAGGACCTGGTGGTAATCCTGGCCGGATACGCCGACCGGATGGATACGTTCTTCCGGTCGAATCCCGGGATGGCGTCCCGCATCGCCCACCATCTGGACTTCCCCGACTTCACCCTCGACGAGCTGGTGCGCATCGCTGACCTGATGCTGGACCGCGAGGAGTACCGGCTGTCGGTACCGGCGCGAGAGGCCTTCCGTGAGTATGTCGCGCTGCGGATGACCCAGCCCCGGTTCGCGAACGCCAGGAGCATGCGCAACGCCATCGACCGGCTGCGGCTGCGGCAGGCGGGCCGGATCGTCGCCGCGGGCGGGTCCATCCGCGTGGCGGACCTGGTCGAGATCAGCGCCGAGGACGTGCGGGCCAGCCGGGTCTTCGGCACCGGCGATGACGCGGTCGCCGACGACGCCTCCGGGTCAGCGGAGCCGGACAGCGAGCCAGGGCCGAGCAGCTAGCCGGCCGGTACCGAACGGGCCGCGGTCGGCACGATCAGGCGCACCGTGGTGCCGCGGCCTGGCGCGGTGATGATTTCGAGCCTCCCGCCGAGCAACTCGGCCCGCTCCCGCATCCCGGGCAGGCCGAAGCCGCTCGGGCCGCCCTGGCCAGCCAGCGCCGAGCCAGCGACGGCGAGGTCGAATCCCGTGCCGTCATCGGCTACCTCGAGCACGATGCGCCCTGGCGGCGCCGTCAGCCGGATCCTGACCGTCTGAGCCCCCGCGTGCTTGGCCACGTTCTGCAGCGCTTCCTGCGCCGTCCGGTACATGGCGGTCTCGAGGTGCTCGGCTATCTGCTGCTCGGTCGTTTCCACCTGCACGTCAAGCTGGGGAAACGAACGGCCAAGGCTGGCCAGGCTCGGGGCCAGGCCGAGGTCGTCGAGTACCGGAGGACGCAGCCCGGCGATCGCGAGCCTGGTCTCGTCGAGCGCTGCGCCGGCCAGTTCCTGGGCCCGGGCTATCTGCTCGGCGGCCAGGTCCGGCGAGGTGCCGATCGCGTCGGCGGCGGCGGACAGGTGGAAAAACAAGCTGACGATGCGCTGGCTGATCCCGTCGTGGATCTCTCCGGCCAGCCTGCGGCGCTCGTGTTCCTGCCATTCCATGGTCTGCTCAGCGAACCGCTCCAGTGCTTCCTCGCGCTCGGCCAGCCGCTGGTGCAGGCGGGCATTCTCGATCGCCCCGGCGACCAGGCCGGCTACCGACCGCAGCAGGTCCACGTCGGACGTCGTGAATTCCCGGCGCAATCTGGTGTGCACGTTGAGCACGCCGACGAGGTGCCCAAGCGGCGTGACAACGGGGACCGAGATCATCGACGTGTAGTCCTCGCCGCGCAGTGCCGGGATGTAGCGGTAGCGGGGATCGCTGATCTTGTCCCCGATGATCACGGCGGGCTCGCCGTGGTCGGCGACCCATCCGGACACGCCTTCGCCGACCGCCAGCTCGATCTTGCCGACTAGCTGGTCGAAGGGCGGTGTCGCGCCGCGGAGCCGCAGCGCGCGGCCGTCCTCGTCGATCAGGTGGACGAAGCAGACGTCGGTCGCGGTCGTCTCGGTGACCAGGTTGGCCACTCCCTGCAGGATCCGGTCGAGATCGAGGCCGGCCGAGATCGTCTCGATGACGCGGGACAGCAGCAGCGCCTCGCGCTCGGCATCGCCGCCGCCCAGTAGCGCGTTCAGTGGAAGACCCCCTCCCGCAGCGCGACGGCGACCGCGCCGGCCCGGTCCGATGTGCCGAGCTTGCGGTAGATGCCGCGTGAATGCGTCTTCACGGTCTCCTCGCTCACGACGAGCTTGGCCGCGATGGCGCGGTTAGACAGCCCGGCGACCAGCAGCGCGAGCACTTCGCTCTCGCGCTGGGTGAGGCCCAGGTGCGCGCCGGGCCAGAACTCGCCGCTTTGCAGCCGGGCCGCGGACAGCGCCACCCTCGCGGCCAGCGCCGGGTCGATCAGCACCTCCCCGTCCCGGATGCGGCTGAGGTAGTCGACGAGCTCGGCTCCGCGGATCCGCTTGAGCAGGAAGCCCGCCGCCCCGACTCGCAGTGCCTGGTAGAGGTACTGCTCGTCGTCATAGACGGTGAGGAACACCACCTTGCAGGCCGGCCGGGCGGCCAGGATGTCGCCGCACAGGTCCAGGCCCGAGGAGCCGCGCAGGCGGATGTCGAGCAGCACCGCGTCCGGCGCGACCTCCGAGACGACCCGCAGGGCGTCTTGCGGATCGCTGCTCTCGCCGACGATCGCCACCTGCCCGGCGTACGGGTGAAGCATCGCCTTGAGACCGTCGAGCACCATCTGGTGATCGTCGATGATCACCACGCGGAGTGGCTCATGGTCCTGGGTCATGTCAGGAACGCTACCTACTGGCGTGTTCGGCCGGTGACTGCCACAGCGGACGACTCGCGCAGGTCACGTCCGGGCCTCCAGCAGATGCCATAGGAGCAGCAGCTGGGCGATGGCCAGTGCCTCGCTGCGCTTGCCCGGGGCGTACTCGCCCAGACTGTCCGGCGGCGCGGTTCCCTGATCCATCGAGAGCTGCTCCCAGATAGCCTTCTCCACGACCTCGCTGTCCCCGCGCGGCGCGTATCCGTGGACGTGCAGGGCGTCCACAGGGCGGCCGTCGCCGTCCCTGATCAGCTTGAGGTGGACGGTCCTGCGGTCATCGTCGGTCAGCACGTGCGACAGGTCGGGATGCACGATGGTCGGACGGAGCAGGATCTCGGCCGACAGCGGGGTGTCAGCCGCGCTGCCGTGGCCGGCGACCGGAGCGAACCTGATCGTGATGTCCGCCCACTGGCGCTGCGGCCTGATGTAGGCCGCGGCCTCGGGCTCGCGCCGCTCGAGCTCAGCGAGTACCTGCTCGGGGCTGTAGCCGCGGTCCTTGCAGTCGCGCCTCAGCTTCCACTCCCGGCGGATGGCCTCCGGCGGGTCCAGGAAGACCGTGATGTCGAAGCAGGCCCGGGACAGCTTGCTGTGCAGCGGCAGCAGGCCCTCGACGATCACGAAGTCGCGCGGCTCGACCGGTACCGGCCGCATGAGCTTCCCGGCGCTGTGGTCATAGACCGGCTTGAGGATCGGGCGCCCGAGCGCGAGCAGCTGCAGGTGCTGCTCCATGATGTCCATGTAGTTGCAGTCAGGGTTCAGCACCGTGAACGGCACAGAGCGGCGTTCCTCGCGGTCGTACTTGTGGTAGTCGTCGACGCAGATCGCGGTGGCCCGGTCCTGGCCGAGCGCTTTCGCGATCCCCCGGGTCAGTGTCGTCTTGCCCGCCGCGCTGTCACCGGCGATGGCGATCATCACTGGCCGGCCCATCGGCGCTGGCTCCTCCTGACGACGCAGGCGCATCAGCTTGTCTGGCATGATCGCGGCCTCGCTTCCTCGCACCCGCACGGCGGGGTCGGATAGGCCCGATTGCAGTGTTCCATCGCAGCGCGGACCGCAACCATAGGCCGGCCGGGGCGCCGCTGCCATCCCCTGAGCGGGGGGTCTGCGGGGGGAGATCGGCCGGATCGGCCACCGCCGCCGGGTCTGGTGTCGTTCGGCCCGGCAAGAACCGGTCATTCGGCCCTGCGCAATCAGGTCTTCGTATCGGAAAACTGGATATGCACCGAGAACTCAGCGCAGGTCGTAAGGAAAGGCCGTGAAGCATGTCCAGCACTCACGCCGGGGCAGGCGGCCGCCGATCACCGATCGCCGCAATCGCGGCGCTGGCAGCCGTACTCGTTCTCGTCATCGTCTCCGCTGTCTGCCTGCTCCGATCGGCCGGGCCCGCTGAACGGGCCGGGGGCGGCCAGGCTGGCTCCGCCGACGCCGGGACGGTTACTTCGGCAGCCACGCTCAAGCCGTGCACGTCGGGCACCTGCTGGGTGGATGTCAGCGTCGCGACGATGTGGGTCAAGCCGTGGTATCCGCGCCCCGTTGATCAGCCAGCGCTCGCCAACCCGGCCAGGCCGCGGCAGTGGATCGCTGTCATGACGACCGCTCAGAAATCCTGGCTGGTCGGCCGGCTCGAATCGCAGGCGCTGTACGGAACGATGGTGACCGTGATCGCGCATCACGGCGCGGGCTGGACCAGGATCGCGGTTCCCAGCCAGCCGACGGACCGCGATGGTCGCGGCTATCCCGGCTGGGTCCCGACTGGGCAGCTCACCAGCACGCCGCCGCCCGTGTCGCAGACAACCGCGATCG
>JADGPC010000319.1 GCA_017882645.1 Streptosporangiales bacterium
CCGCTGATCTCGCGTTGCAGCTCGGGCAGCTGCGCCGGGGGCTCGGCGGACTCGGTGAGCGCAATCGCCATCAGCGGCCACCGAAGTGGCCGCTGATGGCAACCGCGCGGCTGACTACTTGATCCACTGCTGGTCGATCAGGATGTACCACTGGGGATTCCACTGGTACCCGTGCACTCGCTTGGACAGGAAGTCGATCTGCTTCGGGTTGTACAGGTCCACCCACGGTGCCTGGTCGGTCATCGCGTGGTCGACCTGCGCCCAGATGTTGTTGGCGCCAGCCGGGTTGGTGATGCCCAGGTTCTCCGCCTTAGTCATCTGAGCCTGGATCGAAGGATCGCAGAAGGCGGCGATGTTCGGGCTGGCGTCGCTGCCCGGATGGATACTGCCGCAGCCGAGCAGGACGTTCAGGAAGTCCGACGGCGCCGGGTAGTCCTGGTACCAGGCCGACCAGGCAATGTTCCACTTCTTGGAGTTGTTGGAGTTCTGGATGAACGGGTACTGGATGCTGCCGGCCAGCACCTGGAGCGAGCCCTTGTAGCCGATCTTGTTCAGGTCGGACACCATCTGCTCGCCGAGCGCCTTATCGGGAATGTCGGTGTTGACGACGACCTTCATCCCGGCCGTACCTGACGCCTTCACCAGCGACCTGGCCTTGGCCAGGTCGGGTCCGGCCCACTTGGTGGTGCTGGTGCCCGAGGTATACGGGCAGTACGGCTTGTAGCCCGGGAAGTTGGGCGGCAGGATCTGGCAGGTCGGGACGGCCAGCGAGGGTCCGCCGCCGATCTTGACGTAGGCACTCCGGTCGGCGGCGAAGTTGACCGCCTGGCGCGCCTTGAGGTTGTTGAACGGCGGCTGCTTGGTGTTCAGCGCGAAGTACCAGTCGGCCGTGAGCGGGTTCACGTGCACCTGGCTGGCGTACTGCGGGCTGTTGAGCTCGTTCAGCCGGTCGGCCGGGATGACGTCGCCGTCGTATACCTCGTCGGCCTGGCCGTTCTGGACCGCCGTGACCTCGTCGGAGACGGTCTGCCCGTACTTCTCGACGATCTTGTCGGGGTATCCCGCCGGCTGAGCCTGGGCGTTCCAGACGTGGAAGTACTTGTTGCGGACCAGTACGGCCTCGGAGTTGGGGTTGTACGACTGCCACATATACGGTCCGGTGCCCGGCGGCACGTTGTTACCGGTGAGCTTGGACGACGTGCCGGCCGGGACCACGTAAGCGAACGGCAGGGCCAGCTTGTCGACGAACTCGGGATCCGGAGCCGTCAGGTGAAAGGTCAGCGTGTAGCTCTTGTCGTCAGCGACCACGCCCTTGGACAGGTCGCATCCCTTGGTGTTGCACGCGGAGGCACCCACGATGCCGGTGTAGAAAGACGTCGGCCCCGGCACGGTGAACTGCCGCTCGAACGTCTTGACGAAGTCGCTCGGCTTCATGACCTGACCGTTGGAGAACTTGATCCCGGTCCTGACGTGGAACAGGTAGGTCTTCCCGCCGTCGGTCGGCGTCGGGATGGCGGTGGCCAGGTCGGGCACGATCTTGGTGCCCGCAGTACCGCCGACGCGCTCGAACTGGACCAGCCCGTCGTGGGTGTCGATCAGCAGCTGCCATTCCTGGAGCGTGTAGTTCTGGGCCGGGTCGGCCACGCCGAACGCGGAGTTGGCCAGGATCGTGTAGGTCCCGCCGGCGTGTGCCGCGCCCGGGCTCGGCGAGCCGCTGTTCGACGAGGGAGCGGACCCGCCGCCGCAGCCGGCGACGGCCAGTGCCAGCACGGTCACGGCCGCGAACCCGGTCCGGCGGCACACCCGGCGCGTGCGCAGCGCGGGCGAGCCGATGGCCGACCTTGAGCGGTTCAATTCGGGTGAGTCCGATTTTACCGGAATAGGTATCATCTGGCACCTCCTTACCGCTGTTATACATCTATCGGCTACTAGGCCGTAAGACCATGTCAGATAACGCTTTGAATGCGGTCAGGCCCGGGGCAGGATCTCGTCGAAGGTCACGACCATGTGCTGCGGTCCGCGCAGGTTGAAGTTCGGCTTGTAGGCGACCGGCTCGGCGAGCCCGGGGCCCGCCACCCGGCGCGCGATCGCCTCCAGCGCGATCGAGGCCTCCAGCCGGGCGAGCGGGGCGCCCAGGCAGAAATGCGGCCCGGCCGCGAACGCCAGATGCTCACGGGCGCCGCGCCTGATGTCGAAGGTGTCAGGCCGGGCGAACACGGCCGGGTCGCGGCCGGTGGCGGCCAGCAGGAGCAGCAGCACGGCGCCATCCGGCGGCTCGATCGCGCCGATCGTCAGGCCGCCCCTGGCGACCCGGCCGGTGAGCTGGACCGGCGGGTCGTACCGCAGGGTCTCCTCGACCGCGTCGGCCGCGAGGCGCGGCTCGGCAGCCAGCGCGGCGAGCTGACCCGGGTTCCTGAGCAGGGCCAGCATCGCGTTGGCGATCAGCCCGACGGTCGTCTCGTGACCGGCCACCAGCAGCAGCACGCAGGTCGCGATCAGCTCGTCGACGGTCAGCCTCTGCCCGGCATCCTCGGCTCGGATCAGCTTGGTCAGCAGGTCATCTCCCGGCTGGGACCGGCGCGCGCCGATCAGCTCGGTGAAGTACTCGCCGAACTCGAGCCCGGCCTGCTCGGCATCGGCCAGCTCGGCCGGGTCGAACGCGCCGAAGCTGGGCTGGACGGAGTGCGCCAGCTTGGCCGACCATCCGGCGAACCTGGCGGGATCCTCAGGCGGCACGCCGAGGAGCTCGGAGATGATCCGCACCGGCAGCGGGTAGGCCAGCTGGCTGACGAGCTCGAGCTGATGATCGCCGCTGGCCTGGGCCGCTGCCAGCAGGTCGTTGGTGACCCGCGTGATCCTCGGCGCGAGCGTCGCCACCACCCGCGGCGTGAACGCCTTGGCGACCAGCCGCCTGAGCCTGGTGTGATCCGGCGGGTCGAGCGACAGGAAAGACCTGGTCCGCTCCTGCGCCTGGGCCTGGAGCTCCGGTGGCACCAGCCGCGATCTGTCCCGCTCGCTGCTCGCCCGCGGGTCGCGCAGGATGCGCGAGCACTCCTCGTACCGGCCGAACACCACCAGAGCACCGTCGAGTTCGGCGAACGGCGAGGCCTCGCGGAACCAGGCGAGCAGCGGGTAGGGATCGGCGATCACGGCCGGGTCGGCCAGGCTGGCCAGATCGGCCAGGCCGGGCGGCGCCTGCCCGCTCACCGGTCCGGTCCCGGCGCTGCCTGCTCTGGCCGGGGCACCCGGACCGCGGCCTGCTCGGCGCTCATAGGGCTCCCGTCTGTGCCGCACCGGGGAGATCCGGCAGCGCATCTGGTGATCCGACCCTAAATGCACCCGTCGCAGCGCCACGATTGCGGGGCCGTCATAACCCCGCGATCCGGACAGGGGGAGGCCGGTTTGCGGGCCGGGAACGAATTACGGCACAATGATGTTGTGAAAAACATGGGACAGTCAGGCTTGGCTGCTGCTCAGGACCAGGTGCGCGGCGCGCGCACCGCGGGTTCTGAGCAGAGCACGCGTGCCCGCGTGGCCCGGCTGATCCTGGAGAACGGGCCGGTAACCGCGGCTGCGCTCGGGACCACGCTCGGGCTGACCCCGGCGGCGGTCCGCCGCCACCTGGACCACCTGCTCGACGACGGCATGGTCGGGACCCGGACCGCGCGAGTCTACGGCAACCGCGGCCGCGGCCGGCCGGCCAGGATGTTCGCGATCACGGACGCCGGCCGCAGCGCCTTCGAGCACACCTACGACGACCTGGCCACGAGCGCGCTCCGGTTCCTCGAGGAGCGAGCCGGACCGCAGGCCGTGACCGACTTCGCCCGCCGCCAGGTGGCCGACCTCGAGCGCAGGTACCGGCCCGTGGTCGAGTCCGCACCGCTGGCCGACCGGGTCAGGGTGCTCGCCGAGGCGCTCTCGGTCGACGGCTATGCCGCCTCGGCGACCGCCAGGCCAGGGCCAGCCGGCGGCGAGCAGCTCTGCCAGCACCACTGCCCGGTGGCGCATGTCGCCGCCGAGTACCCGCAGCTCTGCGAGGCAGAGACCGAAGCCTTCGGACGCCTGCTCGGAACGCCCGTGCAGCGCCTGGCCACCATCGCGCACGGCGATGGCATCTGCACCACCCACGTCACCGCTCCATCGCTGCGGGGCAGTGCCGCGAACACCGCCGCGAAAGTCACCCGCAGTAACGCTAACGAGGTCGGAGGCCTGTCCGCATGACCACCATCGCCCGCCCAGAACTCGAAGGTCTTGACCGGTACAAGTTCGGCTGGGCCGACTCTGATGCCGCAGGCTCGATCGCGCGCCGCGGCCTGTCCGAAGAGGTCGTCCGCGACATCTCGGCGCTGAAGAACGAGCCCGAGTGGATGCTGAAGCTGCGGCTGCGCGGCCTCGAGCTGTTCCGCCGCAAGCCGATGCCGACCTGGGGCTCTGACCTGTCCGGGATCGACTTCGAGAACATCAAGTACTTCGTGCGTTCAACCGAGAAGCAGGCGCAGACTTGGGAAGACCTTCCCGAAGACATCCGCAA
>JADGPC010000320.1 GCA_017882645.1 Streptosporangiales bacterium
AGGCCCTCGCGGACCAGCGCCTGAGCGAGCACGGTGGCAGTCGTCGTGCCGTCACCGGCCACGTCGTCTGTCTTCTTGGCTACTTCCTTGACGAGCTCGGCGCCGATCTTCTCCCACGGGTCCTCGAGCTCGATCTCCTTGGCGATGGACACACCATCGTTGGTGATCGTGGGGGCTCCCCACTTCTTCTCGAGTACCACGTTCCGGCCCTTGGGGCCGAGGGTTACCTTCACGACGTCGGCCAGCTGGTTCATGCCGCGCTCGAGGCCGCGCCTAGCGTCCTCGTCGTACGCGATCATCTTCGCTGCCATAGGCTCCTAGTCCTCCTGGAACTTATTGCCTCTGAATGCCGACCGAGCCGACGCCCGCGACGGACGGCACGCTCGCAGGCAGTCCTTTCCTGCTGCGGGCAGAGCCTCGTCGCCCCGATCACGCTTTTCGAGTTGTCACTCTCAGCCCGAGAGTGCCAACGACTTGTTTAGCACTCTCGGGGTGAGAGTGCAAGCTGCGGGGTCCCTCAAGGCGTCCGCGCGCAGGCCAGCGGCGTACCAGTGCTACCGACACTCCGGGCACGCGAAGACCCGGCACCCAGGTTCGGGTACCGGGCCTGCCGCGTTAAGCAGCGGAACTAAACCGTTCGGACAGCCTCGGCCTGAGGCCCGCGGTCGCTCTGCGTAATCTCGAATTCGACCCGCTGACCTTCTTCAAGCGACCGGTAGCCGTCCGCCTGAATTGCCGAGAAGTGGACGAAGACGTCCCTACCACCGTCGACCGCGATGAAGCCGTAGCCCTTATCCGCGTTGAACCATTTGACGGTGCCCTGAGCCATGAACAACAACTCCCTAACTTTTGCTCGGGCTTCGGGTCACGCCCTTGCTACGCGAAACCCGTTGATCGCGGAACGGGCTTGACGTGCTGCGCAAGCTCTGCCTGCCGTTCTCGCCGTACCGACAGCGACCGGACATTACACTACATGGTCACGACGCCCCGCGTACTGCGATACCCGTCCAAGTTCCTAGTGGTCGGGTCGGCTTGCCGAGCCGACCACCGTTCGGATATTAAGGCATGGTTTCATACGAATTAGCTAGGCAGCGGCGGCCACATTAACCGCCATCTTGCCATCCCCGGATATGCCGTGGCGACACATGGCGCCCCTCACTTCGAGCCCGGCCGAGTCGCGGGACGGCCGACCACGCGCCGGCGTTCCCGAAATCGCCGATACCCCGGATCGCGGCCGCGTTCCGGGCCGGCTGCAGTCGGCTGGGCGGCCGAGGGCCCGGCTAGGGCAGCGGAAGGACGGGCATTGCCTAACTCATTACCACGCACTGCCGGCATCGTGAATCGGCGCCAATTCAGTGACCCGCCCAATGACCCACGGGTGAACTCGCCGACGGCGCGATAATGAACTCAGCGACCCGATGCCGGCAACGCCGCGCCCGCGCGCTACGGCGGCCGCGGACTCCGCCCTCGCGGCGCTGCGACGTGATCCCGCCGCTCCGTCATCACCGTCAGTCACGAAGCGCCTCTGCGCCGTCAGGTCCGCGCCTCGTAGAGCCTGGTGAACTCGGCCAGGCTCGGCCTGATCGGCTCAGGAAGCGATACCGCGCCGGAGACGGCGTTGAGCGTCTTCAGCCCGTCGCCCGAGTTGATGATCACGGTCTCCTCGTCCGGGTCGATCTGCCCGGCGGCCAGCAGCCTGCGCAGCACGGCCAGCGTGACGCCGGCGGCCGTCTCCCCGAAGATCCCCTCGGTCGCGGCCAGCAACCGGATCGAGTCCACGATCTCCTCGTCGGGCGCGTCGGCCACCGTGCCGCCGGTCCTGCGCACGACGTCGAGCACGTAGGGACCGTCGGCCGGATTGCCGATGGCCAGCGACTTGGCGATCGTGTCCGGCCGGACCGGCTGCACCACGTCGTGGCCGGCGGCATAGGCCGCGGACACGGGGGCGCAGCCGCTGGCCTGAGCGCCGTAGACCCTGACGTCCGCCTCGGGGACCAGGCCGAGCGAGACGAACTCACTGAACGCCTTGTCGATCTTCACGAGCTGCGCGCCCGACGCCACCGGCACCACGATCTGCCTCGGCAGCCGCCAGCCCAGGTCCTCGGCGATCTCGTAGCCGATGGTCTTGGAGCCCTCCGCGTAGTAGGGCCGGACGTTCACGTTGACGAACGCCCAGTCATCGCGTTCCTCGGCCAGCTCGGACGCGAGCCGGTTCACGTCGTCGTAGCCGCCCTCCACCTTGACCAGCAGGCCGCCGTAGACCGCCGACGCCAGGATCTTCTCCGGCTCCAGGTTCGCGGGAACCAGGACCACCGACTCGATCCCCGCCTTGGCCGCGGCGGCCGCCACCGCATTGGCCAGGTTGCCGGTCGACGGGCAGGCCAGAACCTGGTACCCCATCTCCACGGCGGCGGCGAGCGCGACCGCGACGACCCGGTCCTTGAACGAGTGCGTGGGGTTGGACCTCTCGTCCTTGACCCACAGCTGGCGCATGCCGAGCGCCTTCGCCAGCCGGTCGGCCCGCACCAGCCTGGTCCGGCCAGGCTCGGTGTTCGGCCGGTCCGCGATGTCGGGCGGGACAGGCAGCAGGCTGGCGTACCGCCAGATGTTCTGCGGGCCGTCGGTAATCATCCGCCTGGTCACCGGCGGCAGGTCGTAGCTGACCTCGAGCGGGCCGAAGCACTCCAGGCAGGCATGCAGCGCGCCGAGGTCGAAGCTGGCGCCGCACTCGCGGCAGGTCAGAGCGCGCGCGTTGCCGAAGCGCTCGGAAACGTCAGGTCGTGTCGCAAGGGATGTCATGAAAGTGAGGCCTCTCCTCATCTCTCCCTCTGCCACGGGCAGCGGGCCGGAGTTGGCACCAGTCCCGAGATGGCCTCACTGGCCGCTGAACGCGGGCCGAGCGTGGATCATCGCGATGGTTGCCGGGGCTTCACAGGGCCGTTCCCTCCACCCCTCTGGATGAGCAATATGAAGTTGTTACCCCATATCGTAACCGACTCGCTCGCCGGCTCCAAGATCACCGGGGCCGGTCACCGTGCCTGACCGTCCGCAGCGCTAACCTCACTCAGTGGACGATGCGACTGAGCGGAGCCGGATCCTGGTGGCGGCCAACCGGGGGCCGGTCTCTTTCAGGCGTGACGACGACGGCACGCTCTCGGTCAGCCGGGGCGGTGGCGGCCTGGTGTCTGGCCTGTTCTCGGTGGCCAGCCAGCAGGACCTGCTCTGGGTCTGCGCGGCGCTCAGCGACGCGGACCGGGCCGCCGCGCGCGCCGCTCCCGGCGGCATGCTCAGCCTGGACGGCAGCCCGGACGGGGGCCTCGGCGGGTCCGCCGTCAAGATGCTCGACATCCCGGCTGCGACCTTCAACCGCGCCTACAACACGGTGGCCAACTCGGTCCTGTGGTTCGTCCATCACATGCTCTACGACACGCCTAACCAGCCGCAGTTCGGGATGGCGTTCCGGCGCGACTGGGAGGCGTACCGCGAGTACAACATGGCCTTCGCCCAGGCACTGGCCTCGGGTCCTGACACGTCAGGCAGCGCGCGCGCCGTCGTGCAGGACTATCACCTGGCGCTGGCCCCCAGGATGCTGGCCGAACTGCGGCCAGGACTGCCGATCGCGCACTTCTCGCACACGCCGTGGGCGCCCGTCGACTATTTCAGGCTGCTGCCCGACCAGGTCGCCGCCGAGGTGCTGGACGGCATCCTCGGCGCCGACCACGCCGGCTTCCTGTCCCCGCGCTGGGCCGACGCGTTCGTCGATTGCTGCGAGCACGTGCTCGGAGCCGAGGTGGACGCCGGGCGGCGGCAGGTCAGCTACCGGGGCCACGTCACCAGCGTCGGCGTGCACTCCCTCGGCGTGGACGCTCCCGAACTGGTCAGCCGGGGCGCCGAGGATGACGTCGAGACCAGGGTGACCGCGCTCCGCGAGCTGATCGGCGAGCGCAAGCTGATCGTGCGCGTCGACCGGACCGAGCTGTCCAAGAACATCGTGCGCGGCCTGGCCGCCTACCGTGAGCTGCTGATCGCGCACCCGGAATGGCAGGGCAACGTGATGATGCTCGCGCTCGCCTACCCGTCACGGCACGACCTGGTCGAGTACCGGGAGTACGCGGCGAGCGTGCAGCGGCTCGCGAGCACGATCAACGATGAGTTCGGCCGCCCTGGCTGGGACCCGATCCTGCTCAGCGACCACGACGACTACCCGCGCTCGCTGGCCGGCTACCGGCTCGCTGACGTGCTGCTGGTGAACCCGATCAGGGACGGCATGAACCTGGTCGCGAAGGAAGGGCCGATCCTGTCCGACCGCAGCAGTGCGCTCGTGCTCTCGCGCGAGGCCGGCGCGGCCGACGAGCTAGGCGAGGACGCGCTGCTGGTCAACCCGTTCGACGTCAGCGCCACGGCAGCGGCACTGCATCACGGGCTGATGATGGGAGATGAGGAACGAATTCGCAGGTGTCGGTCGCTTGCGGCAGCCGGCGGCGCGGTTCCCCCGGCTGCCTGGCTCGCCAGCCAGCTCGCCGCGCTCGACGGGGTGGCGCCGGCGGCGGCCTAGCGTCCCAGCACGGCCGCGATCGCGCCGAGCAGCCCGGCCACTCCTTCCGGGCCGTCCACCACCAGGTCTACCTCGTCGGCCAGGCCGGCCACCTCGGCGGAGCCGCTGCACACCCCGAGGCCGGGCTGACCCGTGGCGCGCAGCTGGCGCACCGCGCTGAATGCTGGCCGGTCGCCCAGGTCATCTCCGCAGAACATGACCGACGAACGGCCATCGGCACCGGCCAGCTCCACCAGCGCGATCCCCTTGTCCGCACCCGGCGGCCGCAGCTCGATGACCAGGCGGCCCGGCTCGGCCCGCAGCCCGGTCTCGGCCGCGAGCCGCAGCAGCGGCGCGCGGAGCCGCTCGAGGGCCGCCGCGGGGTCGGCAGCCCGGCGGGTATGCACGGCCAGCGCGTCGGTCTTGTCTTCCACCCAGGTGCCGTCCGGCGCGGCCGCGTCGGCGAGCACGGCGGGCAGCCGTTCCCGCGCCACGGCGAGCCCTTCCGGTGGCGGCGGGGTGACCAGTTCCCCGTCGTGCCAGCGCTGCCTGCCGTAATGACCGAGCACCACGATGCCGGGCACCTGGTCAAGCGAGCCGTACTCGACCGCGGTCAGGGCCGGCCGGCCGGTCAGCACGGCCATCGTGCCGACCAGCGGGGTCAGCGACCGCAGGGCCGCGACCGCGGCCGGCAGTGCCCTGGCCTGCGCCGGGTCGGGGACGATCGGCGCCAGCGTCCCGTCGAAGTCGACCGCGATCAGCGCCCGCCCCGGATCTTCCAGCAGCGCGGCCAGTCCTGCCCGGCCTTCCGCGGTGGCCGGCACCGGGAGGCGACCAGGACCGGCGTCGCGGTCGATCCGGCGGCCAGCGCCGAGCCCGGAGCGCGGGCCGTTATCGCTGGTATCTCTCATGTCGTGCGGTGCTGGGTCGTGCGACATTCACCTTTCCTACCCCGGTCCTCAGCTTTCGCGCCCGGAGCGCAGCCGGTTCCTGTCGGCCCGGCGGCGGCGCAGCCTCGCGACCAGCGCCGGATCGAACTGGGCCGCCGCGGGCTGGTCGATCAGCTCGTTCAGCAGCTGGTAATACCGGGTCGGCGTCATTCCGAGCGCGTCGAGAATCTCGCGGTCCTTGGCCCCTGGTGACCGCCACCAGCTCCGCTCGAAGGCCAGAATGCGCATCTCAAGCTCGGTCAGCGAGTCCACCGCTTATCTGGCCCTTCTCCCCCTGGTACTCATCGTAGAGGACTGGAAAGAAGGATCTGGCGGGGCGACCTAGCGGGCCGGCGAACCGGACACGTACGCTCGCAAATTGTGACTTCGTTGAGCTGCCTTACCTTCCTCACCGACTTCGGGCTCGAAGACGGGTTCGTGGCCGCCTGTCACGGCGTCGCCGCCCGGATCGCTCCGGCTACCCGGGTCATCGACATCACGCACCTGGTGCCGCCCGGGGACGTGCGGCGCGGCGCGGCGGTCCTCGCGCAGACGGTCCCGGCGATGCCCCGCGCGGTGCACGTGGCCGTCGTGGATCCGGGCGTGGGCACCGCGCGCCGGGCCATCGCCATCGAGGCCAGGGGCGGCATCCTGGTCGGCCCGGACAACGGCCTGCTGTCCTGGGCGCTCAAGGCGCTCGGCGGGGCCACCCGCGCGGTGCTGCTGACCAACGACAAGCTGTGGAACCACCCGGTCTCGCCGACTTTCCACGGCCGGGACATCTTCATGCCGGTGGCCTCGCACCTGGTCACGGGCACGGACCTGACCGAGGCCGGAACCGAGGTCGACCTTGCCGACCTGGTCATGCTGGCCACTCCGACCAGCCGGATGCTCGAGCGAGAGGCCGAGGGCGAGGTGCTGTCGGTCGACCGGTTCGGCAACGTGCAGCTGTCCATTCCGTCCGCCGCGGCCGCTGATCTCGGCATCGCCATCGGAGCGTCCCTGATCATCCGGTGCAACCGGCGCGAGCTGACCGCCCCCTACCTGGAGACCTTCGGGTCAGCGGCGCCCGGCGAGCTGATCGCGTTCACCGACAGCGCCGGGCTGATCTCGCTGGCGGTCAGCAGCGGCAACGCCGCCGAGCGGCTCTCGCTGCCACCGGGGGCGCGGGTGCGAATCGCGGCCGACGTCCCGGCCTGATCCGGGTGCGACGAGACCCCAACGAATCACGGCAGACATGGCAGAATGCCAGTTAACTAGACGGAAGGCCACGACACCCGTGAGGTTCCCCCGGCTGGCTCAGGCCGCGGCCTTGGCGGTCCTGGCAACGGCGCCGGTCGCTGCTATCAGCCTGCCTGCGCTCGCGAGCACGCGGGCAGCTAGCCCGCCGCCGCACGCGAAACCCGCGTCCCGCGGTGCGCTGCCCAGGCGGGAGCCGACCACGCCATCCGTGCCGTCCCAGGAGTCGGTCATCGCCGGCGACCTGATGGGGGACGGAGCTGTCTCGGCCGGCGTCTTCGTCGTCCTGCTCATCCCGATCGCCTTCTACGGCAGCGCCAGCAAGCGGCGGGAGCGGCGGGAGCGGCGGGAGGCCGAGGCAGCGGCGGAACGAGTCCGCGAGACCCGGAGCCTGGCCGATCACGGCCGGCCCGACGACCCGCTGCTCGAGTTCTTCGAGCCTGCGTACGCGCCGCCTGCTGGCCTGACGGCCGGCCAGCGGCCCGCGGCGAGCTCGCGGTATCAGCCCAGGCCGGGGCTAACCGGCCGGTCGGTGCTGTCGCCGGCCTTCGCCGCGCGCCCGATGCTGGCCGCTCCGCCGACGGAAGCCCCTGGCCTCGCGGCGCCCGCCGGGCCGCCGCGGACCGCAGCCGCCAGGTCCGGCCGCGATCCGTCGGCTGATGCCAGCGAGCCTGACGCCTGGACCGGCGCCGAGGCTGGATTCCCGCCTGGTCAGACTGCCGCCGGCTCGGGTCAGGCACCGCAGCACGTGCCGGTGGCAGGCTCGCCGCCCTGGGAACCCGCTCCGCGGCCGATCAGCGAGCTGCCGTGGGCTGTCATCCCCGGCCCGCAGGCCGCGGCGATCCGGGCGCGCGGTCCTGGCGAGCCTCGTCCCGCGACCGCGTCGGCCGCTCCGCACTCGCTGTTCGACCCGGATGCGGCCGAGCACGCACCGGACGGCGGATCCGAGCGCGGTCGCCGCACCGACTCCAGCGGTCACCCGATCTACATCTGGAATCCCGGCTCGGCCGGGGCTAGCTGACCGCACCACCGGCCGCAGCGAGCTGCTCCTTGCGGACCGAGGCATACATGGGCACGTACTCCTGCCCGGAGATCCCGCGGATCGCTTCCATCACCTGGTCGGTGACCGCGCGCCGCTGCCGGGCTCCGGCCGCCTGATCGAAGTACTCGTCG
>JADGPC010000321.1 GCA_017882645.1 Streptosporangiales bacterium
CGACCCGTATGCGCTGGTCAATGGCTGGGGTTTCCCGTGGGTTGCGAACCGGTCAGGCAAGACGGCGATCCTGGACGACTACCGCGAGGGCATCACGCTGGCGCTGCTGTACGGCGGCGTCACGGACATCAACACCCCTGACCCGCTGATCATCAACACCGCCCGGCAGGCCCTGCTCAACCTGGACAGCGCGGTCCACCTGCGCATCGGCAACGACACCAGCCAGCAGCTCGCGACCGGCCAGTCCTGGATCCACCAGGCCTGGTCCGGCCAGGTCGTGGCGGCAGCGCGCCTACTGCCCCGCGGCGTGCCGGTCGAGGCGCTGGGCTACTGGTTCCCGCCGGACGGAAAGGGCCCGGTGGCCAACGACACCGGCACGGTGCTGCGCGGCGCGCAGAACCCGGTCCTGGCCCACCTGTTCCTGAACTTCCTACTCAATCAGGCCAACGCGATGCACAACATCGCGGGGACGGGCTACATGCAGCCGCTGACCTACGTGACGCCGCAGCGGCTGGTGTCCGACGGCATCCTGCCAGCCAGCCTGACCTCCGCCATCGCCTTGTCGACGTACCTGGATCACGGGTACAAGGAGGTCGAGCTCCAGCCCGCGGCCGACCGGCTCTGGCAGCAAGCCTGGCGGGCCGTCGTCCGCGCACTCCCTTGACCAGCTTCAACGTCTTTTACCGACTTATCCGCTTAGCCCTACGTGATGGTCCTGTAATCTCGAAAACCTTGCCACCACGTACCATCAGGAGTAATCAGGAGTAGTTGAAGGACCGTTCAGCCCTGCAGGGGCAACAAACGCACCACCGCCCGCCCCGAACCGGCCGGTCCGGAATCCCTGAGCGAAGGGATGGCACGTCATGCATCCGAAAGAAGGCTGGCACGACGGGAAGCCGCCGATCCCCGGCGTGTCCCGCCGCGGCTTCCTGCGCCGCGGCGCCGGAGCCGGAGCGGCGCTGCTCGGCGCCGGCGGGGCCAGCTCCCTGCTCGCGGCGTGCAGCTCGGAACTGCTCGCGGACACGGGCCACCGCGCGCTGCCGCTCCCGCGCCCGAATAATCCGGTCACCTGGCCGATCTACGCGGACAACAAGCCGATCCCCAGCGGCATGCAGGCCGAGCGCAACGCCACGCTCAAGATCTACAACTGGGTCGCCTACGTCAACCCGAAGTGCCTGAAGGACTTCGGCAAGAAGTACAACTGCAACGTTGAGGTGACGACGTTCAACACGATGACCGAGGCCCTGGCCAAGCTGAGCAGCGGCAAGGTCAACTTCGACGTGTTCATGGGCGTGACCAACGACGTGATCGGCAAGACCGTCGCCCAGAAGCTGATCCAGCCGCTGAATCACAGCTACATCCCCAACATCGGGCAGAACTGGCGCGAGTACACCAGCCCGTTCTATGACCAGCGCTGGCAGTACACGGTGCCGTACACGATCTACACGACGGGGATCTCCTGGCGCAAGGATCACATCCCCGACGATCCCGGCTCGTGGCCGAACGGATACGCCTTCCCCTGGCAGTCCAAGTACGCGGGCAAGGTCGCGATCCTCGACGACTACCGCGAGTCACCCAGCCTGGCCCTGATGAAGAACGGCATCTACGACCTGAACACCACCGACCCGAAGCAGATCACGCTGGCCCGGGAGTCCCTGCTCGAGCTGGCCAGGCTCACCGATGTGCACATCGACAACAACGACTACACCAACATCCCCACCGGGCAGATGTGGATCCACCACTCCTGGTCGGGGGACATGGCGGCGTCGTGGCAGTACCTGCCCAAGGGCGTCCCGGCCGACGTGATCGGCTACTGGTTCCCGTCCGACGGCAAGGGGCCGACCGCCAACGACACCCTCACCGTGCTGCGCGGCGCGCAGAACCCGGTCCTCGCGCACCTGTTCCTTAATTACCTGCAGGACCTGCCTAACGCGCTGACCAACATCAGCTACAACGGCTACATGCAGCCGGTCTACGGCGTCACCCCGGCCCGGCTTGTCCACGAGGGAATCCTGCCCAAGACCCTGATCTCGACGGTCGTGCTGGAGGAGAACTTCAAGAACGGACTGTGGGAGCTTCAGCTGCCCATCCAGACGGACCTAGCCTGGCAGCAAGCCTGGCAGGTCGTGAGCCTCGGCATCTAGGGGGACTGACCGATGGCGATGCCCACCGTCCTGCGCTTCGGCGGCAACCGGCGCAACGGCGACCGCAAGAACGCGGACCGGCCCCCGCAGAACAAGATCTTCTTCATCCTGCTCGCCGCGCCGGGCATCATCTGGCTGGCGCTGCTGTTCATCGTGCCGTTCTACGACGTGTTCGCGATCGCGGGCGGCCGCCTGAATTTCCTCACCGAGTCGCCGGTCCCGGTCTACAACCCGCTCCACTGGTCACACGCAACCCTCGTCACCACGTGGCACGACATCTTCGGAGTCGGCTCCTTCGCGCTGCCGATCATCTGGCGCACGGTCTGGTACACGGCCGTCGCCGCGGCACTGTGCGTCCTGATCGGCTATCCCGCGGCGTACTTCGTGGCCAGGTTCGCCGGACGGCGCAAGGCCCTCTTCCTCGTCCTGCTGATCGCGCCGTTCTGGATCAGCTACATGATGCGGATGCTGGCCTGGATCGACCTGCTCCAGACCAACGGTTACATCAATAAGGTGCTGGGGTCGATCGGCCTGCCGGGAGATATCAACTGGCTCGGCGGCAAGTGGTACACGGTGGTCCTCGGGCTGGTCTACGGGTACATCCCGTACCTGATCCTGGTCCTGTATGCCGGGCTTGACCGGATCGACGGCTCGCTGCTCGAAGCCGGGCGCGACCTCGGCCTCGGCCGGACGCGCACCTTCATCAAGGTGACGCTGCCGCTGTCCCGCCAGCCGATTCTCACCGGGATGCTGATCACGGTGCTGCCGATGCTCGGCGACTACTTCACCAACACGCTGCTGTCCGGCACCAGAGGTACCGCGATGATCGGCAACGTGATCCAGGGTCAGCTCGCGACCAACGGCTTCCAGGGCGAAGGAGCCGTGCTGTCGCTGCTGCTACTCGTGGTCCTCGTCGCCCCGATGATCTATTACGTGCGGGCGACAGCCAAGTCCGCGAGGGAGGCGTCATGACCTCGACGGCGACCACCACCGCGGCCCCGGCGACGAGCGCGGCCCCGGCCAAGGCCGGCCTGCCCTGGCCCAGGCGGAACCCCTGGCGGCACCCGTGGTTCCTGGAGGGCTTCACCTGGCTCTACCTGATCTGGTCGCTGGTGCCGATCGCGCTGGCGGTGCTCTTCTCCTTCAACAACGGCAAGTCGCAGAGCGTCTGGCAGGGCTTCTCCTGGCGGTGGTACTTCACCGACCCGGTCAATTCGGTCGCGCACAACAGCGTCCTGCAGCTGGCGATCCTGCAGACCGTCAAGCTGTCGGCCTACACCACGCTGATCGCCGTCCCGCTCGGCGTGACCTTCGCGCTCGGCATCCACCGCTGGCGCACCAGGACATCAGCCTCGTTCAACTTCGTCATGCTGCTGTCGTTCGTGATCCCCGAGCTGATCTTCGGCGTGGCGATGTTCTTCGTCTTCACCTCGCTGTTCCGGCCCGTCGGCCTCGGCACCCTGGCCGAGACGCTGGCCCTGGTGACCTGGAACGTCTCCTGGCCGGCCATCATCGTCCAGGCCAGGCTGGCCACGATCGGCGACTCGTACTCCGAAGCCGCCGCCGACCTCGGCTGCACCCCGTTCCAGACCATGCGCCGGGTGATGCTTCCGCTGCTCTTCCCGGCCATCTTCGCCAGCGCCATCCTGATCTTCTCCAGCGTGATCGACGACTTCGTGATCGTCGACCTGCTGAGCAACAGCGCCGCCAACACCCCGATGTCGGTCTACATCTACAGCCAGCAGCACGGCGGCAACGGCGGCCCGGCGCTGAACGCCCTCGGCACGATCATGCTGCTGATGTCGTTCATCATCGCGATCCTCGGATACGTCGGCTACCGGGCGATGACCCGCGGCGAGCGCGGCAGCACGACCGACACCCTGACCACCATCGCCGGAGCCTGACCGCATGACCAGCCCCCCGGGCCGCGCGCGAGTAGTCATCGTCGGCGGCGGAGTTATCGGCTGCAGCATCGCCTACCACCTGGCTCATCTCGGCTGGACCGACATCGTGCTGCTCGAGCAGAACCGGCTCACCGCGGGCACGACCTGGCACGCCGCCGGCCTGATCACCTCGGCCGGGATGACCGACGAGACCGCGCTGTTCTTCAGCAGGTACTCCCGTGACCTGTACTCCCGGCTGGAAGAGGAGACCGGACACTCCACGGGTTTCCGCCCGGTGGGCCACATATCGCTCGCGACCTCACCCGAGCGGCAGGCGGCGCTGCGGCGCGAGGCGGCCTGGATGCACGGCTTCGGCGTCACCGATACCGAGATCTCGCCTCGCGAGCTGGCCGAGATGTGGCCGCTGGCCAGGACCGACGACGTGCTGTCCGCGTTCTACGTGGCCGACGAGGGCCGCGCCGACCCGGTCGGCGTGGCCACCTCGCTGGCCAAGGGGGCCAGGCAGCTTGGCGCCACCGTGATCGAGGGCATCGCCGCCACCGGAGTGCGGGCCAGCCGCGGCCGGGTCACCGGCGTGCTCACCGAGGACGGCGACATCGAGACCGAGGTCGTGGTCAACGCGGCGGGAATGTGGGCGCGCCAGTTCGGCGCGCTGGCCGGAGTGCACGTTCCGCTGCAGGCCGCCGAGCACTATTACCTGCTCACCGACACGGTCGCCGGGATGGACGCCGACCTGCCGGTGATCGAGGACCCGGACAGCTACGGCTACTACCGCCCGGAGGGCGACGGAATGCTGGTCGGGCTGTTCGAGCCAGTGGGCGCGCCCTGGTCGCTGGACGGCGTGCCCAGGGACTTCGCGTTCGGCAAGCTGCCGCCGGACTGGGAGCGGATGGAGCCGTACCTGGCGAAGGCGATGGAGCGGATCCCGTCGCTGGCCGATACCGGCGTGCGGACGCTCTTCTGCGGACCTGAGTCGTTTACCTCCGACGTCCGGCCGCTGCTCGGACCCGCGCCCGAGCTGGACGGCTACTTCGTCGCCGCGGGCCTGAACTCCCTCGGCATCCTGTCCGGCGGCGGCGTCGGTGCCATGATCGCGCACTGGATCGTCGACGGGGTGCCACCGGTCGACGCCACCGCGGTCGCCATCGACCGGACCGCGACCTACGAGACCGCGAGGAAGTTCCGCTCGCAGCGCACGGTCGAGCAGCTCGGCGTCCTGTTCGGCGACGCGGTCTGGCCGTCGTGGAAGCCCAGGACCGCGCGGAACGTCCGCCGCTCCGTGCTGCACGACCGGCTGGCTGCGGCCGGCGCTCACTTCGGCGTCTCGGCGGGCTGGGAGTTCCCCGAGTGGTTCGCGGGGGGATCCGGGGGGTCGTCCCCCCAGGCCAGCACCGCGGGGCCTGGTGAGGACCTGCCCGCCGCGATGGACTACCGCCGCCAGGCCAGCCACGCCATCGTCGGGCGCGAGCACCGCGCGATCCGCGAGGCCGTCGGCGTGATCGACATGACCCTGATGGCCAAGCTGACCGTGGCGGGACCGGACGCCGCGGCGGTGCTGTCCCGCCTGTCGGCGAACGACGTGACCCGCGAGGCCGGCCGCCTGGTGTACACCCAGTGGCTGAACACCGCAGGCGGCATCATCGCCGACGTCACGGTGACCCGCCTCGGCGAGGAGAAGTTCCTCATCGTGGCCAGCGACATCATCCACCGCCGGATCGAGCCGCTGATCCGCCGGGAGACCCGCTCGGGCGAGGTCGTCACGGTCACCGATGTGACCTCGGGCACGACCCTGCTCACGGTCCAGGGCCCGGCATCGAGGGAACTCATCTCCCGGCTGACTGACGCTGACTTGTCGAATAAAGCGTTCCCGTACCTGTCGGCGCGGCAGGTGCATGTCGGCTACGCGCCGGTACTCGCGATGCGGGTCACCTACGTCGGCGAACTCGGCTGGGAACTGCATGTGCCGGCCGAGTACGCGGCGGGCGTCTACGACGACCTGATGTCGGCCGGGGCTGAACTGGGCATCCGTCCGGTCGGCCTGTCCGCCATGTCGAGCCTGCGGCTGGAGAAGGGCTACCGCGACATGGGCATCGACATCGACAACACCGACAATCCGATCGAGGCCGGACTCGGCTTCGCCGTCGCCTGGGACAAGCCGGGCGGGTTCACCGGCCGGGACGCCCTGCTGGCCGCACGGGAGGCCGGGCCGCCGCGGCACCGGGTGGTCGGGCTGATCGTCGACGACCCGGCTGCGGATCTGTTTGGCAACGAGCCGGTGCTCCTGGGCGGGGACTGGGTCGGCTACGTGCGGGCCGCCGCCTACGGCTACACGGTCGGCGGCCCGGTCGCGCTCGCCCAGGTGGCGTGCGAGGACGGCGTGAGTACCGAGTGGCTGAAGTCCGGCGATTTCCGGGTCAGGTCCGACGAGCGGGACTGGCCGGCCCGCCTGCAGACCGCGCCGTTCTACGACCCGAAGCGGCTGCGCATCCTCGACGCGAGCTGAGCCAGGGCGGCGGCGGGGCAGCTCCGGTAGGCGACGGTCACGTAGTCGTTGGCGGCACCTGACCTGACCAGGTTGCGGCCGCCCGTCACGAGCACGATCGCTCAGAGCTTGCTATGCAGCAGCTCGACGATCTGCTTGCCCTGGCTGGCGGTCACGTAAGTCAGGCCGCCGATCTTGATATAGGTGTCGCCGAAGACAGCCCCGTAGCTCGCGAACGCGGCTGCTCCCGCCGATCCCGCGTTTCCCTGCGGGTCAGGTTCGGAGAATGCCTCGTCTCCGACGCCGGAGACCCGAACCGGGGGGTGGTTGACGGCCTTCAGCGCGGTGACGTCGGCGTTGAAGGCCAGCTTGCCGGCCTGGGTCGCGACCGAGATCTGGAGCAGCGCGCTGCCTGGCCCTGAGTAGTCACATCCGAAGATCACGTGCTCCACGCTGTTGCCCTTCGTCGTCGTGAGCGTCGTGCCGATGATCTTCGACGCTGCGGCCGCGGGCAGGGCGGCGCACACGTCGATGCTCTGCCGCTGGCTCGACACCGGCTGCGTGCTGGCCCCGGCCGGGCTGGCACCACCCGGGCTGCCGCCGGCCGGCCCCGCCGGCTGGCTGGGTGAGTTGCCTGCCGTGCTGGTGCCGCCGCATGCGGCCAGGGTGAGCGCCGTGCTCGCGGCGAGCGCGGCGCTGAGCGTGCGGATCTTCACTGTGCCTCCATCGTGGACTGCGATGGATCCAGCCAACCGGCAGCGCGTAATGGCTGCGTAACGCCGCCCCTGCTAGCCCGGGCTCGCCCCTACTAGCACCACCTCAATGTGTGTGGCTAGCCACGTTTCCGCGCCCGATGGCCGCGAATAGCATCAGGCCTGCCAGCTGCGAATCCAAGGCCGAGAGGACATTTTCATGACCGTTTTCCGAATCCGGACCGCGGCTATTGCCGCTGCTGTCGTGACGGCCGGGTCCGTCGCGCTCAGCCTCGGGACGGCGAGCGCCGCGCCCGTCGCCCACCACGCCAGGCCGACCGCGGCGCTGCCCTCATCACGGTCACCATGAACGGCAAGTCGATTGCGGTGTCCGGCGCACTGCAGTCCGGCGGCGTTCAGGTCGTCTCGAAGGTGACCAACGAGCAGGCGGGCGGCCCGACGTTCGTCCGGCTGGACCCAGGCGTCACGCTGGCCGAGCTGTTCAAGCACTTCAGGCAGATCGCCGCCGACCCGAACAACCTGGACGGGCTTGGCTCGATCGTGCTGTCAGCGGGAGCGCCCAAGGGCACGAGCTCGGTCCAGGTAACGCTGGCTCCCGGCCAGTACGTCGCCCTTGACCTGGGCCGCCAGAGCAGCAAGCCGCCATTGGTCCCCTTCACCGTGAGCAAGGCGACCGCACCGGCCAAGCTGCCCGCGCCGGCCGCCACCGTGACCTCGATCGAGTTCGCGTTCCGTGGTCCGTCCGTGCTGCACGACGGCCAGCTCGTCCGGTTCGGCAACAGCGGCTTCCTCGTTCACATGATCGTGGCCGCCAGGGCGAGCAGCCTCGCCAACGCGCGCAAGCTCGCTGCCCTGCTGAAGGCGGGCCAGGACCGCAAGGCCCAGCACCTGGCTGACGGGTTCGCGACGTTCGACGGCGGGATCTCGCACCACGCCTACCAGCAGCTGGTCGTGCACGCCAAGCCCGGCTACTGGGTGCTCGCCTGCTTCATGGACACCCAGGACCACCGGGAGCACACCACGCTGGGAATGGAGCGCGTGATCCGCATCGTCAAGTAACCAAGCTGCCGAGCATCGCCGCTAGCCAGATCTCGGACTTCTTTCAGTGATATCAGCTGAAAGAAGTCCGAGATCTTGACGAGCAGCGACCGCGGCGCGGGGAGCCCGCGGGGTCAGCTCTTGACCGCCAGGCCGCGGGTGGTGCCGCTAGACTGAGCCTTCGCCGAGTGCGGGGGGGTATGTCGGCCTTGATCACTACTATCCGATCCGTATCAGGAGGCAGCACCATGAGCGGCATCGCCAGGATCGACCCGCAGGCCTCACTGGCGCCTGATCCCGCCAATCCGGGCGAGTACTACGTTAACAACTTCGTCGGCGACGACCCTGGCTTGTTCGCGGGCGTCTGGTCCGCCGACGCCCAGGAGACCGTGATCGAGTCGTATCCCGTGGACGAGGTGTGCGTTGTTCTCGCGGGCACCATTACGCTGACGACCGCCGACGGGATCAGCGAGTTCAAGCCGGGCGACGCGTTCGCGATCCGCAAGGGAACGCCCCTGACCTGGGCGAACTCCGCCGACGTGCGGAAGATCTACGTGATACTCGACCACGCCGCCGGCGGTGCGGGGAACTAGGACGCGGCCGGGCTGAAATCAGATGTCGGTGACCCGTTTCACAGGCTGGCCGGTAACGGTCGCGACAGTCTCGTAGTCGTGGTCATCACAAAGGACAATCAGACGCTCGCGCTCCGCCGTAGCCGCGATCAGTAGGTCGACCGGCCCGGCTGAGCGGTGCGCTCCGGCCTCGGTCAGCAATTGCTGAACCTCCCCGGCGCGCTCATAAGATCCAGCGCTCATCGCCACCCAGCCGAACAGATCACGCATCAGGCGTTGCTTCTCCAGTCGGTCAGCGAGCGACCGTGCCGAGTACAGGAATTCGAGTTCGACGATAGGGCAGACTGCGATAACCCCGGCTGCCAGCTGATCTGACCACGCCTTCCGCAGTTCGCTCTGCAGGATCCGGAACAATCCGGAAGTGTCGATCAGGTAAATGGCGGGAGTCACGAGCGGTAAGAGCTCTTGTTGTCGAGGAACTCGTCGAAATCGCCGCGATCAGCCATCTCGCCAAGCCTGGCCAGAGCGCGAAGTCGCACCAGCCGCTGGCCCACCTCGCGAAGCGCGGCATTGACCGTGTCCTTCTTAGTCGTTGTGCCAAGCACCTCGGCCGCGGTCGTCAGAGCGTCCTGATCAATCTCGATGGGCGTCTTCATCATGGCCATGCGCCGCCTCCTCGCGTCAGTTACAAGATATCACGTATATCCGCACTCGGCATCTCGGATATCCGCAACAGCGCCGGGCCAGCTCTAGCCGGCCAGGCTGTGCTGGGCCGCCTTCTCGGTGTCGAGATCCTCGCCGGTCGGGCTGATCGCCTCGCCCGCCAGGACCCGGAGCGCGTCGGGCGCCAGGTGCACGCGGACCGGGGTGCCATGGGACAGGTGAATCTGGTCGCCATCGTTCTGGACCAGGGCCTGCACCTGCATGCCGGCCGCCAGCCGCAGCATCACCTGGGTCGACGAGCCAAGATAGACCAGGCGCTCCACCATCGCGGGCACCCGGTTCGGCCCGGCCTGCTCGTCCCGGCCCGACGCGGACTCGAACGGCTCGATCCTGACCCGCTCGGGCCGGATGACGGCGTGCGCGCGGTCGGGCGTTCCCTCGCCGCCGTAGTCGGCGGCGAGCACCGACTCGCCGAGCCTGACCTTGCAGGCCGCCCCCGGGCCGCGCTCGACCACGTCGACTTCCATCAGGTTGGAGACCCCGAGGAAGTCGGCGACGTAGGTGTCAGCGGGCTCGTTGTAGATCTCCTTCGGCACGCCCATCTGCACGATCTTGCCTGCCCGCATGACCGCGAGGCGGTCCGACATCGTCAGCGCCTCTTCCTGGTCGTGCGTCACGTACAGGAACGTGATCCCGACTCGTTCCTGCAGCGCCTTCAACTCGACCTTGAGCGACCGGCGCAGCTTGGCATCCAGCGCGCCGAGCGGCTCGTCGAGCAGCAGCACGGCCGGATCGAGCACCAGCGCCCTGGCCAGCGCGATCCGCTGCTGCTGACCACCAGACAGCTGACCGGGCCGACGCTTCTCGAACGACGTCATGTGGACAAGCTCGAGCACCTCGGATACCCGCCGCCGGATCGTGGTCTTGTCCACGCCGCGGTTGCGCAGGCCGAACGCCACGTTCTCGCGCACGTCGAGGAACGGGAACAGGGCGTAGCTCTGGAACACCGTGTTGACATTGCGCTTGTTCGCCGGCACGTTCGTCATGTCCGCGCCGTCGAGCAGCACCTTGCCGGCCGTCGGCTGCTCGAACCCGGCGATCAGCCGCAGCGTGGTGGTCTTGCCGCAGCCGGACGGCCCGAGCAGCGAGAAGAACTCACCGCTGGAGACCACCAGGTCGACGTCGTCGACCGCCATGTCGACGAATCGCTTGCTCAGCGAGACCAGCTCGATGTGTCCACCAGGCATAAGGCGGTCACCTTCCTGCTCCAGCACGGGCCGCCGGTGCGGTCACTCGCTCGCGGTGGCTAGGGGTCCAGGGGAAGCCTAGATGATCAGCTACATACCGCATACATAGTTCATATGCACTTACCGGATCAACTACGGGATCATCCAGTGCAATCTGTATAGTCAGCCCGTCTAGCAGGGCCGATACGAAGATCGAGAACGGATGCGGGTCGACGTCGGCGAACTCGCCGGCCTCCTGGCCCGCCCGCACCAGTGACACGATGACCTCGCGCCAGCGCTCGTCCGACTTGCGGCGGACGACGGCGACGTCCGCATTGCGCGCGGCCTGGGCCCAGAAATCCAGCCACAGCTGCCAGTTGCTCTCCAGCTCGGGATCGGGGTCCGGCAGCAGGTTCATCGCCACGAACTCCTCCAGCCGCCGGGCGGCGGTGGGCAGCTCGGCCATCCGCCGCTGGCCCTCGGCGTACCAGGTGTCCTCGTAGTGCCTGATCGCCTCGGTCAGCAACTGGTCCTTGGTCTTGAAGTAGTAGATGACCAGCGCCGGGCTGATCCCGATCCGCTCGGCGATATCGGCGATCCTGGTGTCAGCGAACCCGCGCTCGGAAATAACGTCCAGGGCGGCGTGCAGCATCTGCCCGCGCCGCTGGTCTGCGATACCAGGCCTGGCGGGGGCGCTCTCGGCCTGCTCGGTCATCGGCAAATCCTCCACCCCACTTGTCGTAACCGTAGCAAATTTCTAGACTGAATGTTCAGTCAGTCTCCTCCGGGTGCCGCCCTGGCGCTCAGGGGTGCCGGCCCAGAGACGGAACGGGCCCGGCCCGCAAGCGAGACCGACGGCCCGGAAAGGAAAGCACACCCATGGCCGCAACATACGACGCCATCGTCATCGGCGGAGGGCACAACGGCCTCGTGGCCGCCGCTTATCTCGCGCGAGCAGGCGCGCGGACAGTCGTGCTCGAAAGCCGGCATAAGACGGGCGGCGCGGCGACCACAGAGTCTCCATGGCCAGACGCTCCAGAGTTTAAGGTGACGAGGCTCTCTTATGTCATGAGCCTGATGCCGCCGACCATTATCAACGATCTCAAGCTAGCGAGTCACGGCTACAAGGTCTACCCGATGGGCCCGTATTACCAGGCATTTCCTGAGGGCGGCTCGATCAAGCTGTATGCCGACGACGCCAAGCGCAACTACGAGTCGGTCTCGAAGTGGTCGAAGAAGGACGCCGAGGCCATGCCGCGCTGGGATGCCTGGCTGGCCGGCCTGGCCGACGTGCTCGGCCCGATGCTGCTGACCGCGCCGCCGAACATCGGCTCGCGCAAGCCGCGGGACCTGCGCGGAACGCTCAAACTGGCCTGGAAGCACCGCGGCCTGGACGTGCGGACGATTGCCGACGCCACCAGGCTGATGACCATGTCGATCGCTGACCTGCTCGACGACTGGTTCGAGTCCCCGCAGGTCAAGGGCGCCCTGGCGGTCAACGGCGTGATCGGGACCTGGGCTGGCCCGTACGAGCCGGGCACCGCGTACGTGATGGCGCACCACTCGATCGGGGACGTGGGCGACGGCCACCTCGGCAACTGGGGCTTCCAGGAGGGCGGCATGGGCGCCGTCTCCGACGCGATCGAGGCCGCCGCCCGTGGCTTCGGCGTGGAGGTCAGGCTGAATGCGGGCGTCAGCAAGGTCCTGGTCGAGAACGGCCGCGCCGTCGGGGTCACGCTCGACAACGGCGACGAGATCCGCGCCGGAACCATCGTCAGCACGCTGCATCCGCGCACCGCCTTCCTCGACCAGGTGGGCGAGGAGAACCTGCCGGCCGACTTCGCCAGGGACATCAAAACCTGGAAGACCAGGAGCGGCGTGGTCAAGATCAACCTGGCGCTGGCCGAGCTGCCGAACTTCACTGCCGACCCGGGCACCGAGCTCGCCGAGCACCACACCGGCTCGGTGGAGATGGCGCCGACGATGGAGTTCATCGAGCGCGCTTTCCAGGACGCCCGCGACGGCAAGCCCGCCCTGCGCCCGTTCAGCGACGGAGTGATCCCGACCGCCTTCGACAAGACGCTGTGCCCGGAGGGCACGCACATCATGTCGCTGTTCACCCAGTGGGTGCCGTCGGACTGGAACCTCGAGCCGCACACCGCCGAGATCGAGGCCTACGCGGACCGCATGATCGAGCTCTACGACGAGGTGGCGCCGAACTTCAAGGCCTCGATCCTGCACCGTGACGTCATCGGGCCGTATGAGATGGAGCAGGATTACGGCCTGATCGGCGGCAACATCTTCCACGGCGAGCTCTCCCTCGAGCAGCTCTTCCACATGCGCCCCGCGCCCGGCTACGCCGACTACCGCACCCCGGTCACCGGTCTGTACTACGGCAGCTCGGCGACCCACGCCGGCGGCGGGGTCTGCGGCATCCCTGGCTGGCAGGCGGCCCGCGCCGCCCTGGCCGACCGCAAGGTCAGCAAGTCCGCCAGGGCATCGCGGGCAGCCGGCTAAGGCGAGGCACGGCCGCGGGCATGACAACTGATTTTCATTCGCAACAGGACGCCGGGCCGCATCCCGGCCTGGACAGGCTAGCGCTTCGGGCGATGCTGGAGGCCCGGTCGGTGGCGCTGGTCGGCGCGTCGATGCGGCCCGACAGCTTCGGTGCGCGGATGGTCGCCGAGGTAGCGAAGTCACCGGCCAAGCCGGTCATCTACCCGGTGAACCCGCGGTACCCGGAGATCGACGGCCGCCGCTGCTACCCGTCACTCGCCGAGCTGCCCGAGCCCGCCGACCTGGTCCTGCTCGCAGTTCCGGACGCGGCGGTCGAGGATCAGCTGACCATGGCCGCGGAG
>JADGPC010000322.1 GCA_017882645.1 Streptosporangiales bacterium
GCCGATTACGAGCGGTTGAATCGTTCTGCGGCTCTGAGATCGAAGCCGCTCAGATTGTCTATTCCGGGCGGATCATCCCGGGGGCGGCCGTTGTGTGGGCCGGGCTGCCTGGTGCTTGCTGCCGCATCGTCAAGTGGCGGCGGGATCCGGGTCTTCGTGGGAACGCTGTTCCGCAGCGGGCAGCAGGCGGCAGCGCCTGGCTGCTCCTGGGCCTTGGGCTCGGCGGCTGCATAGCATCGCTGGAAGTCTTGTTCCCGGCGACGCGGCGAATCGCGCACATCACCGCAGGTGTGGGAGCGACGGCGCTTCGCCGAAATCATCGGCCACGGCGCGTCCAGCGCGGCTATCTGCCGCAACCGGCATCTTTGCGCTCTATGCCGCGCTGCTGTCGGCGTTGATCAGGGCGGCGATGGCCGGATCGCGGCGCAGCTTGTCCAGGCAGCGGCCGTGGTGGGGTCCGATGCTCCCGACTGGGATACCCAGCCAGGAGCTGATCTCGGCGTACGGCACTGGCGGGTCTTCGAGCAGCAGGCCGATCAGCCGCTGGCCGCTCGGGGGCAAGGCCAGGAACGCCCCGCGCAGGGCCGCGTGCCGCTCGGCCGCGAGTAGCTCCTGCTCGGCCGTCCCGGCCTGCTCGTCCGGGAGGATCTGGGCGTCCAGCCCGTACCCGGCCGCGAGTGGTTCCCGGGCCGCGCGCAGGACCCGGAGGCACTCTGGCCGGGTTGTGGTGGCCAGCCAGCCGGGTAGCGCGGCCGGATCGCGGACTTTGTCCAGCTGGTCCACTAGGTGCAGCCAGACGCTCTGGCCGACGTCCTCGGCGTCGGCGTCGCGCAGCCGGTGCCTGCGGCACAGGGACCAGATCAGCGGAGAGTACCGCTCGACGAGCGCGTCCCAGGCCTGCTTGTCGCCGTTTCTGGCGCGGGTCACCAGGTCAGTGACCACCGGGTCATCGCGCATTGGGTCAGCATCCTTCCGCGTGGGTGCACGGGCCGCGGTTTGGCGTGGCCGTTGCGCCGGTTCTGCATGAAGGAATGTGCCATCGCGGCAGGAGCCCTCGCCGGGTGGGGCTATGCCGCCGCGCTGGCAGTTCCAGGGCCACCAGAACGCCTCCGGCACGCCGATGGCCTGGCTGGACGGGCTGGCATTCCGCTGGTCGCCGAGGCCGACCAGGGATTCTTCGAGTTCAGCCCGGACCAGGTGCGGACCCGGGCCACGTCGGCGCGCAGTAATGCCGAACGGCTCTGCGGCTCGCCCGCCCTTACCCCGGTCGCGCTGGCCGGGACGCGCCCGGCCTCGCCACTGGTCGCCTACCGCCGGGCGCACACCGACGCGGCCCTGACGGTCCAGCTGGAGCTCCAGGCAGAGGGCGTCCGACGCCCCCGTGTTCGAGAAACTGAACCGGCTGCGCACCGAAGTCACCGCCTGAAAAGGCTCGCTGCGGGTTCGGCCGTCGGTGTGGGTGCCGCGGCCAGCAGGGTCGCTTCGATGTTGCCCCAGGGTAGGCCGGGTGGCAGGCCGATCATGACGATGTCGGCCGCCTTGTCCCAGGGCTCGAGCTGCTCCCGGACCTGATCGCGGGTTCCGTAGGCCGCCAGCTGGTCGAGGATGACCTGGGCGTCAGCCGGGACCGCCGCCTGCCGCGGGCTGGGCCGCGGGTTCGCGGCGATGATGGCGCTGACCTCGGCGCCATAGCCCTGACCGGACACGGACCGGGCGTAAACGTCGCCCATGGCGGTCAGGTACCAGGCGGCGCAGCTAGCCGCGATGGACCGGGCCGCGCCGGCGTCTTCGTCGACAACGGTCAGAGGCCCAGCCGCCACGGTCAGGGCTCGCGGGTCGGCGGCTTCGCGCATCGAGGTGACCCAGCCGGCCAGGCGGTCGCGTGCCACCATAACCGGGACCCAGCCGTCACCGAGTTCGGCGGCTACCTGGAGCGTGCGGCGGCCCAGCGCGGCGACCCAGATGGGTACCTCGGGCGCGGGCGGCTGACCCAGGCGCAGCGGGAACGCCGCCGTGGCGTGATCGAGCCGGGCGGGCTGGCCGGCCAGCAGCGCACGGACCTTCGTCACGACGTCGCGCAGCCGGCCGGCTGGGTCCTCGAACGCGGCGTCGTGGAATCCCTCCACCAGGGCCTTGGTGCTCGCACCGAGGCCGAGCACGTATCGCCCGCCAGAGATCTGGTGGAGCGTGGCGGCGGCCATCGCCAGCGTGGCCGGAGTACGTCCCCACACCGAGAGGACGCTGGAGGCGACCTGGATCCGCCGGGTGCCTAGCGCGATCTTGGTCAGCACCGTGGTCGAGTCCAGGCCCCAGCCCTCGGGCAGTGCGAACACCTCGTATCCCAGCTCGTCGGCGAGCACGGCGGTCTGGACGATGACATCCAGCCGGGTCTCCATCGGCGTGAGGGCCACGCCGCGTCGGCGTGCGGTCATGATGACGCTCCTGCGGCGGCCAGAGCCGGGACCGGGCGCGGCACGGTGACCCACACGGCCCGGGCGGCGGCGAGCACCTCGTCGCCGGGGCCGAGCAGCGCCGAACCGGCGATGAGCTTACGGCCGTCACGCCCGCAGGGCCAGGCGACCACCCGGCACTGGTCGCCGGCCAGGGGCAACCCGGCCAGACTAACCGTCATCCGGCCGAGCAAGATGGCGGTGTCCTGGGCCAGGCCGACCGCCTCGGCCGCGGCTAGTCCGCTGGGACAGTCGAGCGCAGCCCAGAGCACCTCGGGCCGGATGCTCCGGTCCGCGCTCGCGACCGAGGGGTCCGGTGTCCACGGCGCGACCCACAGCGCTCGGCCAGCCACCGGCCCGGGGAAGATCCGCAGCCCGTCGCCTGGCCGGCGGTCCATCCCGCACACGAAGCAGGCCGGGAAGACCGGATCGGTGTAGTAGCGTGACCGGCCGGCGACCGCGCGGGCTTCGTCGAGCGACACGGCAGGCGCGGCCAGCTCGACGGGGGCAGCTGAGTGCGACTCCGCGAGCAGCGTGTCGCCGTCCCGGACCAGCAAGGCGCCATGGCCGTCGGGGCGCGCCGCCAGCGGGCGCTCCAGCGGCAGGGGCCGGCGCAAGGTCACCTCCGCGGCACCGCCGTGCAGCGCGGCGATGGAGCCGCAGGCGAAGCCGCCGTTGGCCACACCGGGTGGCCCGCAGAAGCGCCGCCCGAAATACAGCTCTGTCATGTCGGTATGTCCTCCCGTTCGCGAATGTGTCCTCTGATCGAGGATCCACGATGGCCGGGACGGGCTGCCAGGAGGAAACTACGCCACTTGGTACCTGCCTCTGGTACCTCAGCGGTCCGCGGCGTCGCGGGCCCACCAGGCGGCGACCTGGGCTCGGGAGGTGACGCCGAGCCTCTGGCGGATCCGCTCCAGATGCCCCTCGGCCGAGCGTTCCTCGATCCCCAGCCGCTGGGCAATCTGGCGGTTGGTCAGGCCCTCGGCAACCAGGGCCGCCACCTGAAGCTGCCGGGCGGTGAGCGTAGCTGGCGGCTGACCAGGGGAGGGCGTAGCGACTGACTCCCCGAGGAACTCCAGGATCGCGCGGACTACCGCGGCTGCGTCGCCCACGTACGGAAAATGACTCCTGCCCGTCAGCGAGACCAGCCGCGCGCCCGGGATCCCGGCGGCCAGCTCACGACCTAGCCGGTAGGGGATCGCCCGGTCGTCGCGCCGGTGCAGCACCAGCGTCGGCGCCGCCACCTGGTTCAGCAGATCATCGACGCGGATCTCATAGCACTGCGCCAGCAGCTCAGCCGCGAAGTGCGCCGATGCGGCGCCGCGCTGGAGCTGCGCGAAGTGCGCCCGGGTCTCCGCGGTGGCGTCCGGCAAGAAGACGTCGGCCAGCACGTCCGAGCCCAGCCCCCAGTGCGCCTGGATCATGGCGATCATGGCCGTGCGGACCTCGGCCGTGGCGATCCGGCGGCCATCCGCGTAGCCGCCATAGATGACCAGCCGAGCGACCCGGGCCGGGTGGGCCGCCGCGAATGCCAGTGCCACCGGCGCGCCCATCGAAGCGCCTAGCAGATCGAGGCGGTCCAGCTCGAGATGGTCAGCCACGGCCCGCAGCACCTCCAGTTCGGTGCCGAGCGTCTGGCGCCCCGGCCAGGGTTCTGAGAGCCCGCAGCCGGGCCTGTCGTACTGAACCACGGTCCGGATCCCGGTCAGGGGCGCGAACAAAGCACGGTAGGCCGGGTCCTGCCACCACAGCTCCAGATGGCTGATCCAGGCCGCAGGCACCAGCAGCGCCGGACCCCGGCCGACTGTGGCATACGCAATCCGCACGCCGGCCGGCGTGCCACAAAAGCGGATCTGCCGTTGCAGCTGTGAATCACGTGCCAGCCGCGATGGCGGTTGCGGGATCGTGGGGCCTCCAGGGACCGTGAGACCTCCAGGGATCGTGGGCCCGGCGGACGATGGACCGGACAATGGACTGGTGGCAGCGGCACGCGCCGCAACTTTCATGATGCCCGAACCACGTGCAGGCCGACCCGGCGGTCCCGGGTTCGGGCGTAACCATTTAACCCCGGCTGTCCTTGGTCCGCAGTTCGGTTTCGAGCAGGTCCATGGCCTTGAGGAACGCGGCCTGCTCGCTGGGGGCGAGCTGGTCCAGGACCCGGGCCAGCGGGCCGGCCGCGCCGTCCAGCTACTGCCCGGCCAGCTCGCTCTGGGCCGGGACGATCTGCACGATCGTCCGCCGCCCGTCCGCGAGGTCCGCGTGCCGGTCCACCAGCCCGGCCCGGTCCAGGTCGGCCAGGACGCCGCTGACGGTGGGCAGGGTCAGGTCCAGCCGGGAGGCGAGTTCGCTGATGGTGATCGGGCCGCCGCGCAATTGCTCGAGCGCGGCGACGTGCCGCAGGCCCAGCGGCGCGGGCGTCTGCGGGGCCGAGGCGTGCAGGTTCGCGCCGCGAGGATATGAAGGCCGTCTGCCTGGAGTCCGGCCCCCGGGGCCAGCTACAGGGCGGCGCAGAACACCCGAATCTGCACAGCACAAACGGGCACTCCTGCCGACCCGGATTAGCGCCAATTAGGCGGGTACGCGCGCGCCCTAAGCCACGTCGGCAGTCACGCTATGTGATCAGGCTGCCTGCGATCGTCGCCGAGCTGTGCCGAATCGTCCACATATAATTCAGCCGCTGGACGTTCAAATAGCGAGGTCGGTAACAGCAGTCCCGCGCCGTACGCCGAGTACTCAAGAGACAGCAATCCGCAGCAGAGCTGGATATGCGTAAGGGCGTCTTTAGCTGCCTTGCGGCGGTACCGGCGCCGGGCGCGGCCGGGCGCGGCGCTCACCTCTGGCCGATGGGCGAAGTCGATGAGGCCACCGCGTGACGCGGGCTGGAGGCACGGTCGGCCGGGTGCTGTGGCGTTACACGGAGGCCCAGGTAATGGGGAGCATGGTGACGCCCTCGGTCTCAGTTCTTGTCTCATTCGCGTTCGTGCGGGGGAGTACGCCAACGGCCGCCTGAGGCCCTGGGCCAGCCAAATGAATCGAGACGGACGACTGTGAACGGTGATCCTTAGAACTGAAAAGCGGAAGGTCGGCAGTTCGATCCTGCCCCTGACC
>JADGPC010000323.1 GCA_017882645.1 Streptosporangiales bacterium
CTCGCGAGTTCCTGGACCAGCGGGCCGCGGTCCGTCGCGCAGCAGACGCGCTACCACGTCGCGGCCGTGCTGCTGGCCGGCCCGCCCCGGCCGATCGCCTACGGCTACGGGGGCGCCGTCGACCTGCTGGCACGGGCGAAATGGGCCACGCCGACGGGCACCATGCGCAGCGGCGAGATTCCTGTCGCGGCGGGCGAGAAAGCCGGCCACACCGTCATGATCTGGATCGACGCGGCCGGCGGCCTGGCTGGCCCGCCCGCCCGCGCCGCGACAAATCAGCCGCTGGCGTCGATCGCGGCCGTGCTCCTGGTCGGCGCGGTCGTGGTGTGCGCGGGGAAGCTGGGCTGCTGGCTGCTCGACCGGCGCAGGCTAGCCGCCTGGGATGCTGACTGGACCGCCACGGAGCCGCTATGGTCGTTTAGGCGGTTGCAGTAGGGTTTTTCCCTATGACGACGGGACTGGTCGGCAAGACCGCAGTTGTTACCGGTACGGCGCACGGAATCGGAGCCGCAATTGCCGAGGCGCTGCGCGGCGCTGGAGCCGCTGTCCATGGCGTCGACAAGGACACCGCCGACCTGACGAGCCCCGACGCGGTACGGATCCTCTTTGCCGGGATCGGCGGCGCGGACATCCTGGTGAACAACGCTGGCGGTGTGTGCGGGCAGGTCGGCCGCCCGCTCGAGGAGGTGACCGATCGTGACTGGCACGAGGTCGTCGATGCGAACCTCACGTCCGCGTTCCTCTGCACCCGCGCGGTGGTGCCGGTCATGAAGGAGCGCCGCTGGGGCCGGATCGTCACGATCTCGTCAGCGGCCGGGCTCGGTGTCAGCAAGACCGGGATCCAGGCCTACGCCAGCGCGAAGGCAGCGCAGATCGGCTTCACCCGGCAGATGGCCCACGAGCTCGGGCCGTTCGGGATCACCGTGAACTGCATCGCGCCAGGTTTCATCCTGTCGAACCCGACCAGCGCGGCGCAGTTCGAGAGTTACGGCGCGGACGGGCAGCGGGACCTGATCAACGGCATCGCGATGCGCAGGCTGGGGGAGCCCGCCGATATCGCGAACGGCGTCCTGTTCTTCGCCGCCGAGCAGTCTTCCTGGGTGACCGGCCAGACGATCGCGATTGATGGTGGCGATGCTTTCCTTTGACCCTGATGACGCTCGCTACCTGGCCGAGCTGGCCGAGTTCGTCGCGCTGCCAAGCGTCAGCCGGGACGCGCCTGCGGAGACGATGCGCGCCGCCGCCAGCTGGCTGGCCAGCCAGCTAGGTTTCGCCGGCGGGCGGGTCGAGGCGACGGACGGCCATCCCGTCGTCCGGGGCGAGTGGCTCGGCGCTGCCGGGGCCCCGACGATTCTCGTGTACGGGCACTACGACGTCCAGCCGACTGGTGACCTGGCCGAATGGGAGACCCGTCCGTTCGAGCTGACTGTGCGGGGTGATGTCGCGGCGGGGCGGGGCAGCAGCGATGACAAGGGTCCGGTCTACCTCGTCGTGAAGACCGCCGAGGCGTTCCTGGCCCAGAATGGCTGCCTTCCGCTCAACGTGAAGTTCCTGTTCGAGGGCGAGGAGGAGATCGGCAGCCCGCACCTTCCCGGGTTCGTCAGCGCCCATGCCGACGAGCTGAGGGCCGATCTGGTCGTGTCAGCGGACGGGGCCATGTGGCGGCCGAGCGAGCCGTCAGTCTCGCTCATGTCCAAGGGCCTGGTCACGCTGGACATCGTCGTCGAGGGCGCCGGCACCGACCTGCACTCAGGACGGTACGGGGGTACGGTCGCCAATCCGCTGCACGCCCTGGCCGGGATCCTGGCCAGCCTGCACCGTCCGGACGGGACAGTCGCCGTGGACGGGTTCTATGACGGCATACCGCCGCTGAGCGCGGAGCGCCGGCGCGAGATCGCCGCGATTCCGTTCGACGAGGCGGACTACCTCGCCGGGCTCGGGCTCGGTCAGGGGCACGGCGAGGCGGGCTACACGACGCTCGAGCGCCTGTGGGAACGGCCGACCCTCGAGGTCAACGGCGTGCGGGGCGGCGGGAAGTACACCGTGATCCCCCATATCGCGGTCGGGCACGTGTCGTGCCGCCTGGTCCCGGGCCAGGACCCGGACCGGGTGATCGACGTTATTACCGCGCATATCGGGCGACTACCCGCGCCGGGCGTGCGCGTGACCGTCCGCCCCGACCAGGCGCGGGTACCTGCGTACACCATCCCCGCCGACCATCCGGCCATCCTGGCGGCCGCCGCGGCGCTCGAGACTGTCTACCCTGACCAGGAGGTACTGCGGACCTGCGTTCCTGGCACCTTGCCGGCCACCGTGCTCTTCGAGCGCGTGCTCGGAGCCAAGACGCTGTTCTTCTCCTTCTCGACCGCCGACGAGAAGCTGCATGCCCCGAACGAGTTCCTGCGCATCCGGCGGCTGCGCGAGGGGATGCGGGCCTGGGAGCAGCTGTGGTGCCTGCTCGGCTCCGCCCGGAGCAGGCATGAGGGGCCTGATCGCGGGCAGTGACGCAGGTTGGCGGCGGTTGGCAGAATGGGGGGCCGCGTTGGGCACAGCGGAGAGCGCAGGCCGGGCGAATCAGGCTGAACTGGCGTTTCCTGGTGACAGCGAGATGGCCACCAGGATGCGGGCGCATGCCTGGGCGGACACGCCGCTCGGTGACCCGGCACAGTGGCCGACGAGCCTGGCTGCGGCCTGCCGGATCTGCCTGACCTCCAGCTTTCCCATGGTCGTGTGGTGGGGCGAGGACCTTTATTTTCTCTATAACGACGCCTACCTGCCCTTCCTGGGCGCGAAGCATCCGGTCCTGGCCAAGCCAGGGAATCTGGTCTGGGACGAGATCTGGGACATCATCGGCCCGGCGCTCCGGTCGGTGCTCGACAGCGGCAGCGCCACCTGGTCGCAGGACGTGATGCTGCCGCTGAATCGCAACGGGTACACCGAAGAGACCTACTGGACCTACTCGTTCAGTCCCCTGTATGACGAGGCGGGTGTAGTCCGCGGGGCACACACCGAGGCCACCGACACGACGGAGCGGGTGATCGGCGCGCGTCGGCTGGCCGTGCTGAACGAGCTTGGCGCGCTGGCCGGCCGGGCCAGGAGCGTCACCGAGGCCTGCGACCTGATCACCCTGGCGCTGGGCCGGGCCGGGCACGACGTTCCGTTCGCGGCCGCTTTCCTGCGCCAGTGGGAGCCGGCCGGCCTGCTGCTGAGCGTGGTCAGTCCGGCGGGTACCGATCCGGATGCGCTCCGCCGCGGCGCGGCGGACTGGCCGGTCGATGAGGCCATGCGGACTGGCCGGCCGGTCCGGGTGACCGACGTCAGGGAGCGATTCGGCGACCTGCCGGCCGGAGCCTGGGCCAGCCCGCCCGCCAACGCCATGGTCCTGCCCCTGACCGGCGAGACCCGCGGACCCGCCATCGGCGCCGTGGTCCTGGCCGCCAGCGCAGGCCGGGCTCTGGACGAGAGCTACGAATCCTTCCTGACCCTCGTGGCACAGCAGATCGCGTCGGCCATCAACTCGGCGGTGGCGTACCAGATCCAGCAGCGGCGAGCGGAGGAACTGGCCGAGCTCGACCGGGCCAAGACCGTGTTCTTCGCCAACATCAGCCACGAGTTCCGAACCCCGCTGACGCTGATCATGGGACCGCTCGCCGAGCTGCGGGCCAGGCTCGGTGACCACGACCCGGCGGCGCGCAGCGACCTTGACCTGATCGAGCGCAACGGGCTGCGGCTGGGCAAGCTGGTCAACACGCTGCTTGACTTCTCCAGCATTGAGGCCGGCCGGATGGAAACGCGGGCCGAGCCGCTGGATCTCGCGGCCGTGACCGCCGACCTCGCCAGCATCTTCCGCTCGGCGATCGAACGGGCCGGCCTGACCTTCGAGGTGGAGTGCGCTCCGCTGCCCGCGCCGGTCTACCTTGACCGCGAGATGTGGGAGAAGGTGATGCTGAACCTGCTGGGCAACGCGCTGAAGTTCACGTTCGACGGGAGCATCGGCGTGCGCGTGCGGAGCGCGGCAGGTCAGGCGGTCGTGGAAGTGGCCGACACCGGATGCGGCGTGCCAGCCGGTGAACTGCCCAGGCTGTTCGAGCGGTTCCGGCGCATCGCCAGTGCCAGGTCCCGGTCGAACGAGGGCAGCGGCATCGGGCTGGCTCTGGTGCGGGAACTCGTGACCCTGAATGGCGGCACCATCACCGCTGCCAGTGAGGAAGGTTCCGGCGCCATCTTCACGATCAGGCTGCCACTCGGCCGCGATCGCGTTCAGGCCGCGGGCGGAGGCGGGAGCACGCAGGCCCCCGATCCGTATGTCGCAGAAGCGCTGGGCTGGCTGCCAGGGAACCCGTCCGCCCCGGGTCATCCGCTCCGGCCTGCGGACCGGGATCCGGCCCGCCCGCGCGGGTCCGGCCCCCGCGCGGGTACTGATCGCCGACGACAACGCGGATATGCGCGACTACCTGCGCCGGCTGCTCGAGCCCGGGTACGAGGTCAGCACCGCCGCCGACGGGAACGCGGCCCTGACCGCCGCCCGCTCCGATCCGCCGGATCTCATCGTCGCGGACGTGATGATGCCCGCGCTTGGTGGCTTCGAGCTGGTCGCCGCCCTGCGCGCTGACCCGCGTACGGCGCAAGTGCCCGTGCTGCTGCTGTCGGCCAGAGCCGGGCCGGAGGCGGCGGTTGCCGGACTGGACGCGGGGGCCGAAGACTACCTGATCAAGCCCTTCTCCGCCGCCGATCTGCTGGCCCGGGTGCGCGGGAATCTGCAGCTGGCCAGCATGCGCAGTCACCACGCACGGTGGCGGGCCGCCCTGATCAGCTCGCTCCAGGACGCGTTCTTCGTGATGGACGACACCGGCGCCGTGATCGAGATCAACGAAGCATTCACCGAGGTACTCGGTTTCGGCCCGGAGGCGCTGCCGTACTACCCGCCATACCCGTGGTGGCCGGGCTCGGACGCGTACCCGGAAGCACACCACCGCACGGATGGGGCCTTCGCGCAGCTGGTGGCGCAGAACCGGGGGAAAGTCGTCGCCCCGTTCATCCATCGTGACGGGCACCTGCTCTGGGCGGCCGCGACCTTCAGCGAGCTCCACGATCGCGAGACCGGCCGGCGGCTCGTCGTCGGCACGCTCCGGGATGTCACGGCCGAGCACTACGCGGGTCAGCGCGAGGCCGCCCTGGCCGCGATGGGAATCCTGCTGTCCCGGGCGGACAGTGTCGAGGGCGCCGTTGGCGGTGCGATCAGGGAACTGCAGAAGCTGTGGCGGGCCAGGCGCGTGCTGGCCGTCAGCTGGAATGGCCCGGCGCTGGCCAGCACGGGCCCGCCGGACCTGGTCAGCACGGGCCCGCCGGTGCAGTGGCTCGACCTGCCGGACGGCCAGCGGGATGCGATCGCCGGTCTGCGTGATCAGCCGCTGCTCCAGCCGACGGACTACGATCCGGCCGCGGCGGGAATTGCCCTGGACTACCCGGACGGGCTGCTCGCGCTGTGGATCGAGCTGGACGCCGCGATCCCCTTCACCGCCGAGGACCGGAGCCTGCTGGCCGTGCTGTGCGGCTATCTCGCGCAGGCCCTGCGCCGGATCTACGCCAGCGACCAGCAGCGCGAGACGGCTCTCGCGCTCCAGCGCGCGTTCCTCGGCCCGGCCATGCTGCCGCCCGGATTCGCGGCCTGCTACGAGCCCGCCGCCGCGCCGCTGGAGATCGGCGGCGACTGGTACGACGTCGTCGAGCTGCCTGATGGCCGGATCGGCATTGTGGTCGGAGACTGCGTCGGCCACGCGCTGCAGTCCGCCACCGTCATGGGCCAGCTCCGCAGCGCCTGCCGCGCCGTGCTGCTGCAGGAGACCAGTCCGGCCCAGACCCTGGCGGCCATGGACCGGTTCGCCGCCGTGATACCAGGCGGCATGTGCAGCACGGTCTTCTGCGGCATCCTTGATCCCCGGACGGGGCACCTGATCTACAGCAGCGCGGGCCATCCGCCCGGCATCGTCGCTCAGCCGGACGGCCGGACCGAGCTGCTCGACCAGGGCCGCTCGGCGGCGCTGGCGGTCAGGCCGGGGACACTGCGCCGCGATGCAGAGTCGACGCTGCGCCCGCGGGCGACCCTGATGCTCTATACGGACGGGCTGGTCGAGCGCCGCCGGCGAGGGCTGGATGCCGGTATCGCGCAGGCCGCCGCGACCCTGGTGGCGGGGAACTCGGTGCCCGTACCTGACCTGGCTACGCAGATCATGGCCGGCCTGGCTCCGCCCGGCGGGTACGAGGACGACGTCGCCCTGCTCCTGTACCGTTATCCTGGGCCGCTCGAGCTGACGTTCCCGGCCGACCTCGATCAGTTCGCCCCCGTGCGGGCATCGCTGCGGCAATGGCTCAGCCGGTGCGACCTGTCGGTCCGCGCGGCTCAGGACGTCCTGGTCGCCGCGGGAGAGGCATGCGCCAACGCGTTCGAGCACGGCAGCGCAGGCGCCGGGCAGCAGATCGCGCTCACGGCCGCGGTCACGGCCACTGACCTGTATCTGACCGTCTCGGACAGCGGCCGGTGGAAGGACTCGGTTCCGGTCCCGGGCCGGTACCGCGGCCACGGCATTCCGCTCATGCGCGCCCTGATGAGCCAGGTGACCATCACGACCACGGACGGCGGCACGACGGTGCACATGCGGCTGCGGATCGCGCCATGAGCACGGAACTGCGCTTCTCCGGCCGCCGGCGCGAGGACGGAACCGAGGTTCTGGCGGTCACGGGCGAGATCGACATGAGCAACTCCGACGCGTTCGCCGCGGCCATCGAGAACGCCCTGCCCGATGACGGCCGCCTGCTGGTGGATCTCACTGCCGTGGAATACCTGGACTCGGCTGGCCTGACCGCGATGTTCGTTCACGCCGATCAGATCGAGATCGTGGTGACGCCGCTGCTGGCGCCGACGCTGATCATCTCCGGCCTGGCCGACGTCACGACCATGCACCAGGTAGCGGGCTAGCCGCTCCCGGCCAGGCAGAATGGCGGTGCCGTCAGAAGGCGGGCGGCACGATGGCCTCGATCAGGTGCGGTCCCGGCTCGGCCAGCGCGCGCC
>JADGPC010000324.1 GCA_017882645.1 Streptosporangiales bacterium
AGTGACGCGCGTTCTGGTCATCGACGACGAGCAGCCGATCCTGCGGGCGCTGCAGATCAACCTGGCCGCGCATAAGTACGAGGTCAGCACCGCTGCCGACGGCGCCTCAGGGCTGGCCGCCATGACCAGGGACCGGCCCGACGTGCTGATCCTGGACCTCGGGCTGCCCGACATGGCCGGCACGGAGGTGATCAGGGGCGTCCGCGGCTGGTCCTCGGTCCCGATCATCGTGCTGTCGGCCTGGGGCCAGGAATCGGCCAAGATCGCGGCCCTCGACGCCGGTGCCGACGACTACGTGACCAAGCCGTTCGGGATGGGCGAGCTGCTGGCCAGGCTCAGGGTAGCGGTACGCCGGGCCTCGCCGGCCCCCGACGAGCCGGTGGTCACGACCGGGGACATCAGCGTCGACCTGGCGGCCAAGCGGGTGCTGCGGGCGGGCGCGGACGTCCGGCTCACGCCGACCGAGTGGCAGCTGCTCGAAGTGCTGGTCCGGCACCGCGAGCGGCTGGTCACCCAGCGCCAGCTGCTCCAGGAGGTGTGGGGTCCCGAGTACGGCACCGAGGGCAACTACCTCCGGGTCTACATGGCGCACCTGCGGCGCAAGCTCGAGGCCGATCCGTCCAGGCCGCGGTACCTGCGGACCGAGCCAGGGATCGGCTACCGGTTTACCTGCGCGGGCTCGGAGGTCTCGCCGCCCGGCGGCCGGAGCTCGTAGACGGGGTTGAAGATGGTGCGGACGCCGCGGTGCTGGGCGATCCGGCCCCTAACCTTGAGATGCCGGCCGGGCTCGACGCCGGGGATGTGGCGGCGGCCCAGCCAGACCAGGGAGATGCTGCCCGACCCGTCCCACAGCTCGGCGTGCAGGGCCGGGCTGCTGCCGCGGGGCCGGACCGTGACCGCCCGCAGCGTGCCGGCGATCACGGCGTGCTCGCGGTCGGAAACCTCGGCGATCGGCGTGGCCGCGGCGTCGGCCACCCGGGCCTGCAGTTCCTCGGCCAGCAGTTCCTCGTGCGTGTGGTGGCGCAGCCGGGCCAGCCCGTGCTCGTGCTCGGCTTCGGGGCTGGCGGCCTGGCTGGTGAACAGCACTGCGGCAGGCTTGCTCGGCGGGTGACCGAACCGGACCGCACCAGGCCCGGCGGGCGCATGCGGCAGGGCAGCGGCCTGGGCCGCGGACCTGAGCTGGTACGGCACGCTCGCCACGATCACGCCCGGCAGGAGCAGCAGCCTGGCCTTCAGCCGCAGCGCGCTCTGGTTGTGCAGCACCTGCTCCCACCAGTGGCCGAGCACGTACTCGGGAATGAACACGGTCACCACGTCCCGCGGGCTCTCCCGCCGCACCCGGCTGACGTACGACACGACCGGCTTGGTGATGTCGCGGTACGGCGAGGCGACGACGGTCAGCGGAACCGGGATGTCGGCCCGCTCCCATTCCTCGCGCAGCCGGGCCGTCTCGTCCTCGTCCACGCTGACCGTGACCGCCTCGATGTGGCTCGGCTGGGTGGCCCGGGCGTAGGCCAGCGCCCGCAGCGTCGGCAGGTGCACCTTCGACACCAGCACGATGGCCCGGTTGCTGGCCGGCAGCGTGACCGCCACGTCGGCGGGCGGGGTGAGCTCGACGGCGACGCTGGCGTAGTGACTGTGGATGCCGCGCATGGTGAGCCAGATGGCCGGCATCGCCACCACCACGATCCAGGCGCCGCTGGCGAACTTGGCCACCAGCACGATCACGAGCACCAGCCCGGTGAAGACGGCGCCGACCGTGTTGATCACCCGGGTCCGCTTCATGTGCCGCCGGGCCCGCGGGTCGGTGGTGATCCGCAGGTTGCGGTTCCAGTGCCGAATCATGCCGGTCTGGCTGCACACGAACGAGACGAACACGCCGATGATGTAAAGCTGGATCAGCCGGGTCGGCGACGCGTTGAAGATCACGATCAGCAAGATCGCGAAACCGGACAGCAGCAGGATGCCGTTGCTGAACGCCAGCCGGTCGCCGCGGTTGTGCAGCTGCCTGGGCAGGTAGCCGTCCCTGGACAGGATCGAGGCCAGCACCGGGAACCCGTTGAACGCCGTGTTGGCCGCCAGCACCAGGATCAGCGCGGTGACGAACTGCAGGATGTAGAACAACGGCGAGCTGTCGCCGAAGACCGACCGGCCGACCTGCGCGATCACCGTCCGCTGCACGATGTGGTGGTGGCTTTGCAGGTATGCCGAGCTCAGCATGTGGACGTGGCCGATCAGCGCCAGCGCCGTCACGCCGACGAACATCGACACCGCGATGATCCCGAGCAGGGCCAGCGTCGACGCCGCGTTCTTGCTCTTCGGGGCGCGGAACGCGGGCACGCCGTTGCTGATCGCCTCGACACCGGTCAGCGCGGTGCACCCCGACGCGAACGCCTTGAGCAGCACGAAGATCAGCAGGAAGCCGCCCAGCTGCCCCGAAGACGCGGGCACGGCCAGGTGCGCGCTCTCGGCCACCGGCGGATGGCCCAACGCCACCTTGGTCAGCCCCCAGACGACCAGCAGGGCCACCACGCCGATGAACACGTACGTCGGGATGGCGAACGTGGTGCCCGACTCCCGGACGCCGCGCAGGTTCATCACCGCGATCACCGCCACGACCACCACGGAGATGATCACGACGCGGGAGTTGAGCACCGGGAAGGCCGACGCCAGATTGGCCACGCCCGCCGAGACGGACACCGCGACGGTCAGCGTGTAGTCCACCATCAGGGCGCTGGCCACCGTGAGCCCGACCTTCGGCCCCAGGTTGGTCGAGGCGACCTCGTAATCGCCGCCGCCGGACGGGTAGGCATGCACGTTCTGCCGGTAGGACGCCACGACGACCAGCATCAGCAGGCCCACAGCCGCGGCGATATACGGGGTGTAGTGCAGCAGGGCGATCCCGCCGACCGCCAGGACGAGGAGAATCTCCTCGGTCGCATACGCCACGGAAGACAGCGCGTCGCTGGCGAAAACGGGCAGCGCGATCTTCTTCGGCAGCAGCGTATGGCCCAGATGCTCGCTTTGCATCGGGCGGCCGACGAGCACTCTTTTGGTCAGTCCGAAAAGCATCGCCACGCCCGCATGCTAGGCCTACCAGGGCAATTTCCGCCAGAGGTGCTACTAGGGCGGCTCGCGTGCACGTCGGCGTAGCCTAATCTGAACTAACGGTCGTCATCGGCTGACTATGACAGCTGTTAGAGTGAACCTAGCTACGACCTGACTGGGAGGTTCGGCTTGGGAGCCGGCGCACTGTTCATCGCGGTCTTCCTCGCGTGCGTCGTCGAGGCCGTCGAGGCGACCACCATCGTCCTCGCCGCGGGCACGGCCAGGGACTGGCGGTCAGCCGGTACGGGCGTGGTCGCCGCGCTGGTCGTGCTCGCCGCCATTACGGCCGCTCTGGGCCCGGCCGTGAGCGCACTGCCGATCAACGCGCTGCGGCTGTTCGTCGGAGCCCTGCTGCTCATCTTCGGGCTGCAGTGGCTGCGCAAGGCCATCCTGCGGGCCAGCGGCCACAAGGCGCTGCACGACGAGGACGCGATCTACCGCGAGCAGCTCGCCGCGGCGCGCTCCCAGCCGGGGCACAAGACCGGGCTGGTGCCCGATCTGCTCGGGTTCACCTTGTCCTTCAAGGGCGTGCTACTCGAGGGACTCGAGGTGGTCTTCATCGCGCTGACCTTCGGCGGAAACGCGCATCAGATCCCGCTGGCGGCGCTCGCCGCGATCAGCGCCGTGGTGCTCGTCGCGCTCGCCGGGATAGCGATCCGGGCGCCCCTGGCGAGGGTCCCTGAGAACACGATGAAGTTCGTCGTCGGGGTGATGCTGACATCGTTCGGCACCTTCTGGGGCGCCGAGGGTGCCGGTGCCCACTGGCCTAAGTCCGATGCGGCCCTGCTGTTCATCGTTCCGGCCATCGCTGCCTTCGCCCTCGGCCTGGTGGCCGTGCTGAAGAGAGTTCCGCCAGCGCCGGCCGGCCAGCCTGCTCCGGCCGTCGCCGAGGTGCGCTGACATGGCTGACCGGATCCGCGCTTTTGGCGCCTTCGCCTACGACTTCGTGATCGGCGATGACTGGTGGGTCGCCGCCGGGGTAGCGGCCGGGCTCGCCGGCACCTACCTGCTGGCGCACGTGCTGGCGGTTGCCGCCTGGTGGCTCATCCCCGTACTGATCGCCGGGCTGCTGCCGGTCAGCCTCTGGCGCGCCGTCCGCAAGAGCTAGCGGCTCTCGGCCTCCTCGGCATAAACCCGGGCGGCGTACTCCTCGAGCGTCTGCTCGCAGACGGCGAGCCCCTGCTCGGCGGCCTGCCTGCCGGACGAGCCGAACACATCGCGCTCGGTGACCTTGGCCAGCCAGTTCCTGAGCTTGACGAGGTCGACCTCGTTCTCCTCCAGCTCGGCATAAGTGAAATGCTCGGCGACGTACTCCTTGCGCACCTGGCCGAGAAAATCCTCGCACTTGTCGACGATCTCCTCGTACTCGTCGTCCCTGGCGGCCTGAAACGCCGCCACGACTTCCTGCTCGCCGGCCAGCACGGCGCAGGAGAGCAGGACGGCGGTGCCGGACATGTCGAGGATCTCGCTGCGCAGCTTCCGAAGCGCGCGCTCGGCGGTCACGCTGACCGGGAGGGCAGCCGCCGAATTCTGCAGGTAGATCGCTCCCAAGCTCTTTAGCCGACGCCAGACGGCGGCCCGCAGCCTGGTCGGCTCGGACGGGACGCGGTAGATCAGGACAAGCCAGCCGCTGCTCTCCCCGGTGACCGAGCTCATCAGATCATTGTCGCAGCATTCACTTCGAGAAGTTCGGGTTGCGGTTCGACGGAGGAGCGATCACCGGCGCCCGCACCACCGTCGGCGGCTGCGCGCTGCCGTCGCCGATCCGGCGCATGAGCTCGGCCTCGGCGGTGAGCTCGGCCGCGGTCGGTGACAGCGCGATGGTCGCGGTGAGCACGAACGTGGTCACGGAGACCCCGACGATCAGCGGCAACAAGAAGGCCGCCGCGTCCGCACCGCCCATCGCCATCTGCTGGCCCGCGGCCGGGTAGACGTGCATCGCGGCCATGCCGGTGTAGTGCATGCCGCTGACGGCCACGCCCATGATCGCGGCGGCGCCGAGCGTGGACCAAAAGCCGGCCAGCCGCAGGGCGGCCCACAGCGCGGCCGTCGCGGCACCGATCGCGATGACGATCGAGACCGCGAGCAGCCGGGGGTCGTAGCTCATCCGGGCCGGCATCCGCATCGCCGCCATGCCGCTGTAGTGCATGGCCGCGACGCCCAGTCCGGTGATCACGCCGCCGAGCAGCAGCCGCCTGACGGTGGGCTGGCCGAGTCCGACGATCAGCAGGCCGATGAGGACGAAGGCCACGGCGAGAAGCATGCTGGCCAGCGTGACCGGGACGCTATAGCGGATCGTCTCGCCCGGAATGGTAAAGCCGAGCATCGCGATGAAATGCATCACCCAGATTCCGGTGATTCCGAT
>JADGPC010000048.1 GCA_017882645.1 Streptosporangiales bacterium
ACGCGCGCGCTCGGCCACCGAGCCGGCATCGGCCAGGTCGACGTTGTGCTCCAGCATCCACCAGGTCACGGCCCGGTACATCGCGCCGGTGTCGAGATAACGCAGCCGGAGAACGGTTGCGGTCCCCCGCGCGGCACTCGACTTGCCCGATCCCGACGGGCCGTCGACGGCGATGACGAGATCCCGCCCGCCCGCCGTGTCCGCGGTTACCGGGTTCCGGACGCCAGCCACCGAATTTGTCACGCTGGCGATGCTACCGGCCAGCCACCAGCGGCCAGAGCGGCCGACAGCGGTTCGGCGGCCTCCGGGCGGACCGAGAGCTCGGCCACGCCGACGGGCAGCCCGGGAGAATGCTCGATCCTGACATCCTCGATGTTGGTCCCGGCGGCCCCGGCCGCGGCGAACAGCCTGGCCAGCTCGCCCGGCTGGTCGCTGATGACCACCTGCACGATCGTGTAATGCGGCGCCGGCCCACCCTGCTTGCCGGGAATCCTCGCCACGCCCTCGCGGCTCACCTCGAGCAGCGCGGTCAGCTGCTTGACCGCGTCGTCGTCGCCAGCGGCGACGGCGGCCAGCACGTCGGCCGCCGCGCCAAGCTGGCGGGCCACGCCCAGCAGGATCTCGCGCACCGCAGTCGCGTTCGCGGCCAGGATCTCGGTCCACAGGCTCGGATCGCCCGCGGCGATCCTGGTCACGTCGCGCAGCCCGGGCCCGGCCAGGGCCAGCGCGCCACGCGGTGCGTCAGCGAGCCGAGCGGCCATGGCGCCGGCCACCAGGTGGGGCACGTGCGAGATCAGGGCCACCCACCGGTCATGCTCGGCGGCGGGCAGCTGGACCGGCTGCGCCCCGCAGGCCCGGGCCAGCTCCGTGACGGTGGTGACGCACGAGGCCGCCGTCTGGCCGGTCGGGCAGATCACCCACGGCTGGCCGGCGAACAGGTCCGAGCGCGCGGCGGCGGGACCGGATCGCTCCCGGCCGGACATCGGATGACCGCCCGCGAACGAGGCCAGGTCGCAGCCAAGCTCGGCCGCCTCGCGCAGCGGTCGTTCCTTCACGCTCGCCACGTCGGTGTAGCACCTGGCCAGCCGCTGCCGCTGAGCCGCCGCCAGCGAGCGAGCCACCGCGGCGGGCGGCACGGCCAGCACGGCAACGTCGGCCGGGCCGCCGGGCCGGCCGGCCGGCGGAAGTACCTGGCCGGCCCCTAGCTCGGCCGCCAGCCGCGCCGCGGCCTGGTCGGTGTCGCTCAGCCAGACCTCGGTGCCGCGGCCGCGCAGCGCGAGCGCGATCGACGTGCCGATCAGGCCCGTGCCGACGACCACGGCGCAGCCTGGGCCGCCGCGCGGCGCGCTCACGAGCCCTCCCGGCTGATCACTGGGCGATGTCCAGCCGCAGGGCGGCGGCGCCGCGCAGGTAGACGTGCTGGATCTGAGCCCGGCTCAGGGCTGTCTCGACGTGCATCATCAGCCGCACGACCCGCGGCATCGCGCCGGGGACCCGGATCTCCGTGCAGCACAGCAGGGGAACCTCCTGAAAGCCAAGCGACCGGGCCGCCAGCGCGGGGAACTCGGCCGACAAATCGGGCGTGGCCGAGAAGATGACGCTGATCACCTCGTCGGTGCTCAGCCTGTTCCGCTCCATCACCTGGGTCACAAGCTCGGCGGTGCCGTCCAGAATCTCCTGACGGTCATCCGCCGCAACCTGGACAGCGCCCCTGATGGCCCTGACCGCCACGATCGCTCCTCTCCCCCGCTGCTCCTCTCCGCGACCCTATCCGCCCGGCCGGCGGCCGCATCCCGCCTGGCGGGCGGCGGCTTCCGGCGTCAGCTACATCCCGACGGCCGCATACAGATTCCCGACTTCGGCCGTGGACAGCCGCCTGGACGTGCCGGGCCGCAGCGCGCCGAGGCTCACCGGCCCGACCCGCGTCCTGACCAGGCGGCTGACCGGGTGACCGACCTCGGCCAGCATTCGCCTGACCACGTGCTTGCGCCCCTCGTGCAGGGTGATCTCGACCAGCACCCGTGATCCGGCCTGCTCGACCACCCGGAAGCGGTCCGCGGTGACCGTGCCGTCCTCGAGCTCGACCCCGGTGGTCAGCCTTCTGGCCAGGTCCCTGGGCACCGGCCCGCGTACTTCCGCGAGATAGGTCTTCAGCACCCCGTAGCGAGGATGAGCGAGCCGGTGCGCCAGCTCTCCGTCGTTGGTGAGCAAGATCAGGCCCTCGGTCTCGTAGTCAAGCCGGCCAACGTGGAACAGCCGCTCGCTTCGGTCGGCGACCAGGTCGGCGATGGTCCGCCGGCCACGGTCATCGGACATGGTGCTCAGCACGCCGGCCGGCTTGTTCAGCGCGAGGTAGACCAAGTCCTCGCTAGCCGGAATCCGCTTCCCGTCGACCCGGATGATCTGCGTTCTCGGGTCGACCCGCGCTCCGAACCTGCGGACGACCTCCCCGTCGACCTCGACCCGGCCGGCCCCGATGAGCTCCTCGCAGCTACGGCGGCTGCCGACGCCGGCGGCGGCGAGCACCTTCTGCAGCCGGACGCCGCCAGGGACGTCGGTCAGCGAGTCCCGCTCGCCCGGCTCGAAACCCCAGTCCTCGTCATCGTCGTCGAAGTCGCGGCCTGGTCCGGAAGCTGCCGCCGGCCGGCCCGTGGCTGGCTTGGACGCGGCTGGCTTCCGGCCGCCTGGCTTCGGCGCGGCTGGCTTCGGCGCGGCTGGCTTCGGGCCGGCTAGCTTCGGCGCGGCTGGCCTGGCGGTGCCGCGCCGGCCGTCACGACGGCCGGACATGGCCGGCATCCTGCTCGTCGTCGAGATGATCGGGCAGGAACGGCGCGAGCTCGGGCAGCTGGTCCAGACCAGCCAGGCCGAGCCGTTCCAGGAAGTACGACGTGGTCCGGAACAAGATCGCTCCGGTCTCCGGGTCGTTGCCCGCCTCCGCGACCAGCCCGCGCAGCGTCAGCGTGCGCATCACACCGTCGCAGTTGACGCCGCGCACCGCGGACACCTGGGCCCGGCCCACCGGCTGGCGGTAGGCGACCACGGCCAGCGTCTCCAGAGCCGCCTGGGTCAGCCGCACTTCCTGGCCGTCACGGACGAACTTCTCCACCACGGGCGCGAACTCCGCCCTGGTGTAGTACCGCCAGCCGCCCGCGACCTCGCGCAGCTCGAATCCCCGGCCCTCGTCGGTGTAGGAGACGGCCAGGCCGTGCAGCGCGGCCGCGACATCGGCCTGGGCGACCTCGAGCACCTGGGCCAGCATGTTCTCCGCGACCGGCTCGTCGGCGACAAGCAGGATGGCCTCCAGGGCGGACCACAGCCCTGAAGGCGACTTGCCAGTACCTGGCAGCGGCTCTTCGATCATCTCTGCCTGTCGTAGTCTGCTCCGCCCGGCTGACCGGGCTCGGTGTCAGCCGGCTGCGGGCCGGCCGGGAGATCGGGACTGGCCTCCTCGGGCGCAACCCAGTTGACGTACAGCTCGCCGAGCGGAGTCTCCTGCTCGAACGAGACGCACTTGTCCCGGTACAGATCAAGCACGGCCAGGAAACGCGCGACGACCTCGTAGGTATCTTCGCAGTCGGCCGAGAGCTCGCCGAACGAGGCCCGCCCGGCCGCGCGCAGCAGGCGGGTCAGGATGCCCGCCTGCTCCCTGACCGTGGTTCGCGGCAGGTGCAGGTGCGCGGTGGAGACCACCGGAGCCGCGCGGGGCGCGAGCGCGGCGGCGGCGATCGCCGCGAACTGGTCCGCGGTGAGACCCAGCAGCACCTCGGGCAGCAGGTCTGCGAAGCCCGGCTCCATCGGCACCCGGCGCGGGAACCGGCGGCCCTGGTCGGTCATCTGCGCCGCCAGGATCGCGGCGGCCCGCTTGTAGGCGCGGTACTGCAGCAGCCGGGCGAAGAGCAGGTCCCTGGCCTCCAGCAGAGCCAGGTCCTCCTCGTCGTCGACCTCGCCGGACGGCAGCAGCCTGGCCGCCTTCAGGTCGAGCAGGGTGGCGGCCACGACCAGGAAATAACTGGCCTGGTCGAGGTCCCAGCGACCGGCCAGCGCCCCGATGTAGCTGATGAACTCATCGGTGACGGCCGACAGCGCGATCTCCGTGATGTCGAGCTTGTGCTTGGAGATCAGCCCGAGCAGCAGGTCGAACGGGCCCTCGAAGATGTCGAGGTGCACCTCGAATCCGGCGGCGGCCGGATCTCGTGCCGGATCCTCAGGTCCGTCCGTCATGATCGCGGTCAACGTCCGTCCCGCAGGCGCCGGGCCAGCAGGCTCTCAGCGCCCTCGGCATCCAGGTCTGCCAGCATGACAGCGAGGGCCTCCCTGACGATCCGGCCCCGGTCGGCCGGTATCCCGTAGCGGCGCAAGGTCAGCCGGGCGCGTTCCAGCTCGAGCAGCTCAGCTTCGGATAGGTACACGGTGATCTTATGGCTATGGCTTTCCCGGCCGCTGGCCTGGCGCTCGCCGGAACTGACAGGAGGCTGGGACGCCGGCCGGAGCAGCTCGGCGATGCCGGGAACTCTTACCCGGCGCTGACCCGACCTGCGAGCTCGGCCTTGTGCCACCGGTCAAGCACCTCCCTGGCGAGCTCCCGGTAGGAGGCCGCTCCAGCCGATGAGGGATCGAAAATCGTGATCGGCTCTCCGGCGACGGAGGCATCAGGGAACCTGACCGTCCGGTTAATGACGGTATGGAACACCTTGTCGCCGAATCCGGCGACGACGCCGGCAAGGACCTCACGAGTGTGCAGAGTACGCGAGTCGTACATGGTGGCGAGCAGCCCGTCCATGGTCAGCTTGGGGCTGAGCCTGGTCGATACCTTGTCGATCGTCTCCATCAGCAGCGCCACGCCGCGCATCGCGAAGTACTCGCACTCCAGCGGCACCAGGACGCCGTCGGAGCAGGCCAGCGCGTTGACCGTGAGCAGCCCGAGGGATGGCTGGCAGTCGATCAGGACGATGTCGTACTCGGGCAGCAGCGGGCCGAGCACCCGGCCGAGCACGAACTCCCGGCCGACCTCGTGCACGAGCTGGACCTCGGCGCCGGACAGGTCGATGTTGCTGGGCAGCAGGTCCATCCCGTCGACCTTGGTCGGGAAGACGACGTCCCGAGCCGACACGCCGGCTTCCATCAGGACGTTGTAGACGGTGGCGTCGAGTTCGTGCGGCTGGAAGCCGAGGCCGACCGAGAGCGCGCCCTGCGGGTCGAAGTCGACGAGCAGAACGCGCCTTCCGACTTCGGCCAGGGCCGCGCCGAGACTGATCGTGGTCGTCGTCTTGCCGACGCCACCCTTCTGGTTGCAGACGGCGACGACCCGGGCTGGACCATGCTTGAGCAGCGGCTCTGGATCGGGGAAGACCGGAAGCGGACGACCAGTGGGGCCGATGGTGCCGGCACTGGCTTCCGTGGTCCCTGACGCTGACACGGTTACAAGCACCTCCCCGGCGGCCGCGCACGCTGCGGGCCACTGACTTCCGGACTTTAGAGCCTGCATCGGGTCGCGGCAAGCCGACTCACCCTTTGCGGTGAAACGGGTTCGCTCATCTGCCCTGGTCTGGGCGTGGGTGTCTGGTCGCGATACCGCCTGGCTTCAGCCGAGTGCGCGGGGATGGGAGGCCGCGTATACCTCGCGTAGCTTGTCCACCGTGACCAGGGTGTAGACCTGGGTCGTGCTGACCGAGGCGTGACCCAGCAGTTCCTGCACGACCCGCACGTCAGCGCCGCCGTCCAGCAGGTGCGTGGCGAAGGAATGACGCAGCATGTGCGGCGAGATCTCGGCCAGGCCGGCCCTGGCGGCCGCGGCCCGCAGCGCACCCCAGGCGCCCTGCCGGGTGAGCCTGCCGCCACGGGCATTGAGGAAGACAGCCGGGCTGTGCTGGCCCGACCTGGCGCTCGCGGCCAGCGCCGGCCTCGCCTGAACCAGGTACGCCTCGAGCGCCGCGCGCGCATAGCTGCCGACCGGGACGATCCGCTGACGGCCGCCCTTGCCGGCCAGCCTGACCGTCGCGAGCGCCCCGTCGGGTCCGTGCTTCCCGGCCAGGTCGAGGTCATCGACGTCGAGGCCGACGGCCTCGGAGATCCGGGCCCCGGTTCCGTAGAGCAGCTCGAGCAGCGCCCGGTCGCGGCGCTGCGCCGGCGCGTCGCCGGCCATCTGGAGCAGGCGCTCCACGTCGGGCAGCGGGACCGCGCGGGGCAGCCTGCGCGGCGGGACGGGCGGCCGAACCGCTCTCGCCGGGTCAGCTCCCGCCAGTCCTTCCACCAGCGCGAAGGCGTGCAGGCCACGAACGGCCACCACGGCGCGCCCGGCCGAGCTGGCGGCCAGCGGGGGATGGTGCTCGTCGCCCTCGCGCAGGACCGCCAGGTACTCGGCCACGTCGGCCGTCGTCACCTCGGCGATCTGCGTCGTTCCCATGGCGGCCATGGTTGAGGCGTACCGCTGCAGATCCCTGCGGTACGCCTCAATCGTGTGGGCGGCCAGACCGCGCTCGACGGTGAGATGGTCGAGGTAGCGGCGGACCGCCGCGGCCACCGTCGTCAGAGCGAGTCCCCCATCAGACCAGGACCTGGTCCAGCGGCGTCCAGGCCAGTCCGTGTGCCTCGGCGACCGGCTCGCAGGTCACCGCGCCATCGTGCGTGTTCAGTCCGGGCGCGAACGACTTGTCGGCTCGCAGCGCCTCGCGCCAGCCGCGGTTCGCGATCTCGATCGCGTACGGCAGGGTCACGTTGGTCAGGGCGTACGTCGAGGTGTGCGGCACGGCGCCCGGCATGTTGGCTACGCAGTAGAACAGCGCGTTGTGCACCGGGTAGGTCGGCTCGGCGTGGGTCGTCGGCCTCGAGTCCTCGAAGCATCCGCCCTGGTCGATCGAGATGTCGACCAGCACGGCACCCGACTTCATCCTGGACACCAGCTCGTTGCTGATCAGCTTGGGGGCCTTGGCGCCTGGCACCAGCACCGCGCCGATCACCAGGTCGGCATCGATGACCGCCTGCTCGATCTCGTAGGCGTTCGAGGCAACGGTCTGGAGATGGCCCTGGTAGATGGCATCGGCTGACCGCAGCCGCCCGATGTTCTTGTCCACGAGCAGCACCTCGGCCTGCATGCCGAGCGCGATCGCCGCTGCGTTCATCCCTGACACGCCCGCGCCGAGCACCACGACCTTGGCCGCGTACACGCCGGAGACGCCGCCCATCAGGACACCCCGGCCGCCGCCGTCGCGCTGCAGGTGATGCGCGCCGACCTGCGGCGCCATCCGCCCCGCCACCTCCGACATCGGGGCCAGCAGCGGCAGCGATCCATCAGGAAGCTGAACTGTCTCGTACGCGATCGCGGTGATCCCGGAACTCAGCAGCGCGTCGGTGCACGCCCTCGACGCTGCCAGGTGCAGATAGGTGAAGAGCACCTGGTCCTTGCGCATCCGGTCGTATTCCTCGGCGACCGGCTCCTTGACCTTCAGGATCAGGTCGCCGGTCTGCCAGACGTCGTCGGTGGCGGGCAGCATCCGGCCGCCGGCCGCAACGAAGTCCCCGTCGGGGATGGACGAGCCAACCCCGGCCCCCTGCTCGATGAACACCTCGTGCCCGTTCCTGACGAACTCGTGCACGCCAGCCGGCGTAATGGCTACCCGGTACTCGTGATTCTTGACTTCCTTAGGAACGCCGACCTTCATGATCTTCAGTCCTCCTCGTATTAGCCGTCTGGCACCGTTGCCAGGCGTCACTGGCGCCGCCCGGCCGCGCTCAGCGTTCTGGCGCGTCGACACCGCGCAGCGTGAGCCCGTCCTGCCTCGCGGCATAGGCGGTCAGCACGCCGATCATCATGACGCCGTTGTGCAGGCTCCCGCCGAGAATGCGGGAGACCACGACGTCGAGCGGTGCCCACTCAATCGTCAGATGAGCCTCCTCATGATCAGGAACGTACTCTCGCTCAGCGTCGGGAATGCGGCGCAGGCCCCGGGCCAGGTAGACCCGCAGCCGCTCGCTGGTAATCCCCGGGGAGGTGAAGAAGTCAGCCAGCACCTGCCAGTCTGCGGCCTGATAGCCAGCCTCTTCAAGAAGCTCGCGCTGCGCTGTTTTCAGCGGCGGCTCTCCGGCTACGTCACGCAGGCCGGCCGGTATCTCCCAGAGCAGCCTGCCGACCGGATGCCGGTACTGACGGATCAGCAGAACCTGACCCGCCTCGTCCAGGGCGACGATCGCGACAGCGCCGGGATGCTCGACGATCTCGCGGCCGACGACCTGGCCGTCCGGCATCTGGACCGAGTCCCGCCGGACGCCGACGACGGCTCCATCAGCGAGCTTCTCGCTGGCCACCACCGGCCAGCTCGCGGCGGCGTCGGTCAGCACCTCGGTGTCTTTCACGCGCTGGCGATCGAACGGGTGCTGGCGGCGGCTACCGGCTGACCCGCGCTAGCGACCCTCGACCGCTCGATCGCGGCCGCGATCAGCCCGCTGAACAGCGGGTGCGGCCTGGTGGGCCGGGACAGGAACTCCGGATGAGCCTGGGTGGCCACGAAGAAGGGGTGCACGTCGGGCGGCAGCTCGACGAACTCAACCAGGCGGCCGTCCGGCGACATTCCCGAGCAGACCAGGCCGGCGGCTTCGAGAGCGGGGCGGTAGGCGTTGTTGACCTCATACCTGTGGCGGTGCCGCTCGTGCACGATCTCGGTCCCGTACAGGCTCGCCACGATGCTGCCCTCGGCCAGCACGGCCGGGTAGAGCCCGAGTCGCATCGTGCCGCCCATGTCTCGCTCGCCGGCCACCACGTCTTCCTGATCGGGCATGGTGGCGACCACCGGGTGCGGCGTCTCCGGGTCAAATTCCGCGCTGTTCGCTCCGTCCAGGTCGGCCAGGTCCCGGCCGATCTCGATCGCCATGCACTGCAGGCCCAGGCACAGTCCCAGGATGGGAATCTTGTTCTGGCGGGCGTGCCGGACGGCACCGATCTTGCCCTCGATGCCGCGGACTCCGAAGCCGCCGGGAACCAGGATGCCGTCGACCCCGTCGAGATGGCGCGCCGCGCCGTCCGGGGTCTGGCAGTCATCGCTCGGCACCCAGCGGATATTGACCCGCGCGTCGTTGCCGAACCCGCCGGCCCGCAGCGCCTCGGCGGGCGACAGGTACGCGTCCGGCAGGTCGACGTACTTGCCGACCAGCGCGATCGTGACGCTCCTGGCCGGCCGGTGCACCCGGCCGAGCAGGTCGTTCCAGTCACTCCAGTCCACGTCGCGGAACGGCAGGCCGAGCCGCCTGACCGCGTAGGCATCCAGGCCCTCGGAATGCAGCACCTTCGGGATGTCGTAGATCGACGGGGCGTCGGGAGTCGACACCACCGCCTCCTCGTCGACGTCGCACATCATGCTGATCTTCCGCTTCAGGCCGTCGCTGATGGGGCGGTCAGACCGGCAGACGATGGCATCTGGCTGGATGCCGATGCTGCGCAGCGCAGCCACCGAGTGCTGGGTCGGCTTAGTCTTCAGCTCGCCCGACGGCCCGATGTAGGGCAGTAGCGACACGTGCAGGAAGAAGCACCTGTCCCGACCGATCTCGTGCCTGATCTGCCTGATCGCCTCGAGGAACGGCAGCGACTCGATGTCGCCGACGGTGCCGCCGACCTCGGTGATGACCACGTCGATCTGCGGGCCGCCCATCTCCACGATGCGGCTCTTGATCTCGTTCGTGATGTGCGGGATCACCTGCACGGTGTCGCCAAGATAGTCGCCGCGGCGCTCCTTGGCGATCACGCTCGAGTAGATCTGCCCGGTCGTCACGTTGGACGAGCCGGGCAGCCGGATGTCCAGGAAACGCTCGTAATGCCCGACATCGAGGTCGGTCTCGGTGCCGTCGTCGGTCACGAAGACCTCGCCGTGCTGGAACGGGTTCATCGTGCCCGGATCGACGTTGAGGTACGGGTCGAGCTTCTGCATGCTGACCCGAAGCCCGCGCATCTTGAGCAGCCGGCCGAGGCTGGAAGCGGTAAGTCCCTTGCCGAGACTGGAAGCGACGCCCCCAGTAACAAAGACGTGCCTGGTCAAGACTGGTCGTGGGGTAAGCGCTGACGTCGCCAAGTTGGCTCCCGTGGTCAGTGCCGGCGGTCGCTGCCCGTCGGTCCACGGGGTCTCAGAATATCAGGAACGGGCCTATCGGACGTGCACCGACACCGGTCCCTGGTGTCCGGCACCAGCGCAGACCGGCCCGCGGCAGGAAGATCGCCGGGTGAGTCCGGTTAAATATGGTAAGTCTTATCCTCGCCTCGGCCGGTGAGGACCTGCAAGGAGGGCACCTTGACGGTACGCGGCGCGGCGATCGCGGGGCTTGGCATGACGAGCCTGGGCCGGGTCTACGGCCAGAGCCCGCGACGGCTCGCGGCCAGCGCGGTCCGGCAGGCGGCGGCCGATGCCGGGATGGCGCTCGCCGACATTGACGGGCTGCTGATCTGCCCGGGCATCACGGGCGGGCTGGATGTCGGCCTGGCCAGCGTGCTCGGGCTGCGGGACCTGGCGCTGCTGGCCGTCGTCAACAGCTTCGGGGCGTCGGCCGCGACAGCCGTGCAGGTCGCAGCCCAGGCCGTGACGAGCGGGGCGGCGCGGGCGGTCGCCTGCGTGTTCGCCGACACGCCGCTCCGCGAGGGGGTGCCGGCGGGAAGCGCGTTCGGCAGCGACGGCAGTGCTGGCGGGGCTGACGGAGCTGACGGAGCCAGCGGGGCTGGCGGGGCCAGCGGGGCCGGCGGCGCGGACCGGCCGCCGGAGCGGCACGGGCTCACCGGCCTCGCGGCCGGATACGGCTTCCGCAGTGTCACCGTCTACTACGCACTCGCGGCCCGGCGGCACATGGCGGAGTACGGCACGACCAGCGAGCAGCTCGGCGCGATCGCGGTCACCCAGCGGCAGTGGGCGGCCGGGAATCCGCTCGCCCAGTACCGGGACCCGATCAGCCTGGCCGGCCACCAGCGGTCGCGCTGGGTCGCTGAGCCGCTGCACCTGCTCGACTGCTCGCTGGTGTCCAACGGGGCGATCGCGGTGATCGTGACCTCGGCGCAGCTGGCGGCCGCCGGCCCGAGGCCGCCCGTGCACGTCTGGGGATGGGGACAGGGCCATCCCGGCCAGCCGATGGCCAGCGGCAGCGATTTCGGCCTGGTCACGGGCGCCGTTCAGGCCGGGCGGGCCGCGATGAGCATGGCGCGGATCGGTCCGGCCGACGTGACGATGGGCCAGATCTACGACTGCTACACCTACACCGTGCTGGTCACCCTGGAGGACTACGGGTTCTGCGCCAAGGGCGAGGGCGGCCCGTTCGCGGCTAGCGGCGCCCTGGGCCCGGGCGGGTCGCTGCCGGTGAACACCGGAGGCGGTCAGCTCTCCTCGTACTACATGTGGGGGTTCACCCCGTTGTCCGAGGCGATCATCCAGGCCCGGGGCGACGGCGGCGCCCGCCAGTCCCCGGCCACCGACGTGATCCTGGTCAGCGGGAACGGCGGAATCCTCGCGCACCACGGCACCCTTGTTGTCAGCCCGCATCAGGCCAGCACCAGCCTGGGCAGCCGTTCGCGCGCACGGACGGCGGACGCTGGCCGCGACGGGGACTTGCGGCGGGCGGCCGAGCGCCCACAGCCGGGCGGACCGGACGGCAGCGATACCGCCGTCGAGCCCGGCTCGGCGGAGGATCGCGGCGCGCCGCCGGCCATCGCGGGGGCTGATGACTTCGGTGTCGTCCGTGCTGACCCGCGCAGTTCTCCGTTCTTCGCGGCCGCCGATCGCGGCGAGCTGATGATCAGGCGCTGCGACGAATGCGCCCGCTGGCTCGCCCCCTCAGCGAGCGGCTGCCCGCGGTGCGGCGAGGACACCGAGCTGTCCTGGGCGGTCGCGTCCGGCCGTGGCGC
>JADGPC010000325.1 GCA_017882645.1 Streptosporangiales bacterium
AGGACAAGTTCCTGGTCAGCCGGGCCGAGATGATGGATCAGCTGGCGATGCTGCTCGGCGGGCGGACCGCGGAAGAGCTGGTCTTCCACGAGCCGACCACGGGCGCGGCCAACGACATCGAGAAGGCGTCGCAGATTGCCCGCGGCATGGTTACCGAGTACGGCATGAGCGAGCGGCTCGGTGCCCGCAAGTTCGGCAGCGGCGACTCCGAGCCGTTCCTCGGCCGCGAGATGTCGCATTCGCGCGACTACTCGGAAGAGATCGCCTCGGCGATCGATGACGAGGTGCGGCGGCTCATCGAGTCGGCGCACGACGAGGCATGGGAAGTCCTGGTCCAGTACCGGGACGTGCTCGACAACCTGGTCCTGCAGCCGATGGAGCATGAGACGCTGTCCAGGAACCAGGTGCTCGAGATCTTCGCGCCCGTGTCGAAGCGGCCGACTCGCGGCTCATACACCGGCTACGGCAAGCGGATGCCGTCCGACCGGCCGCCGGTCCTGACGCCGAAGGAACTCGCCCTGACCGCTGCCAGCGACGGCAAGGAGCTGCCGCTCGGCGGTAACGGCCAGGCGCCCAACCTGGCCAAGGGCGGCTACTCCGGAGCGATGCCGGGGTCGATGAGCGATCCTTTCGGCATCGACCAGATGCCGGGGCCGGTCGGCAACGGTGGTCACGAGCCTGACGACCGCGGTCCCTCGCACTGAGCCTTGCTACTCCGGTGAGCGGGCCAGTTGACCTCGCCCGCATCGAGCGGGCCGTGCGCGAGATCCTGCTGGCGATCGGCGATGATCCCGACCGGGACGGCGTCAAGGACACCCCTGGCCGAGTGGCGCGGGCCTATGCGGAGCAGTTCGCGGGGCTGAGCCAGCATCCGAAGGACGTGCTCACCACGGTCTTCGATGCCGGCCACGACGAGATGGTGCTCGTGCGCGACATCGAGATGTTCTCGACCTGCGAGCATCACCTGACGCCGTTCTTCGGCCACGCGCACGTCGGCTATATCCCGAACGAGCAGGGCCAGATCACCGGCCTGTCCAAGCTCGCCAGGCTCGTCGATGTCTACGCGCGCCGTCCGCAGGTGCAGGAGCGGATGACAAGCCAGATCGCCGATTCGCTGATGGAAGTGCTCGAGCCCAGTGGCGTTATCGTGGTGGTGGAGGCTGAGCACCTGTGCATGGCCATGCGAGGCGTGCGCAAGCCAGGAGCCAAGACCGTCACCTCTGCGGTCCGGGGCTGTTTCCGCAGCTCAGACGGAACGAGAGCGGAGGCTATGAGTCTGCTAATGGCCCGCCGTTAGCGGCTAGAACGGATTCGTCCGCAAGCGCAGTCCTTTATGGCTACGCTGTGCCCCGTGACTCGGGGCCGCACATACATGTCGGAGATGACGGACCTAACCGGGCCAGGACCGGCAGAGCCTAAAACCGGATCGAGGCAGCGACCTGACAGGCCGGCTGCCGCTGAGCCGACCGCGCGGCCAGTCGATCGCCGGCAGCAGCGGCGATGGGTGCCGATCATCGCCGGCTGGCTTATGTTCCTGGTCGGACTGGCCGACATTATCCTCGGCGTGACCGCTCCGGGCAGTCATCTCCATGCCAGGCTGCAGCGGCTGCCGGTCGTGGTCCCGGGCTCGGTGGCCGCCTTGACCAGGACCGCCGACATCATCATCGGCCTGCTGCTGCTGATGCTCTCGCACGGCCTGCGGCGGCGTAAGCACCGTGCCTGGCAGGAGGTCATGGTGCTGCTGGCGATCAGCGCGCTGATCAGCCTCGCCCACTCGCTCTATCTCCTCCACACGCACCGCGACATGGCGGTGGGGATCGGCATCGGCTTCGTGGTCCTGGTCATGCTGATCACCGGGGGCTATTACTTCCGCCGGGAGTTCTACGCCGTCGGTGACCCCCGTACCCGGTGGCGGGCGCTCGGCGCATTCATCGGCCTGCTAGCGGCTAGCATCGCCATCGGCTTCGGTTACCTGGCCGCCCCGGCCGGAGTGCCCAGGGACTACTCGTTCGGCCAGCGGCTGCTGTCCGCGGTATACGGCCTCGTCGGCGTGAGCGGTCCGGTCCGGTTCGGCCCCCATGACGTGCGCGGGGACTTCTTCTATCTGCTGATGGGCGCACTCGGCTTCGTCACCGTCCTGGTGACGGCCCAGCTCTTCCTGCGGCCGGCCAAGCCCCAGGGCCGCCTCGACGCCAACGACGCCACCCAGATCAGGGCCCTGCTTGACCGCCACGGCAAGTCTGACTCCCTCGGTTACTTCGCCCTGCGCAACGACAAGAGCGTGATCTGGTCGGCGACGAGGAAGTCCTGCATCGGCTACCGGGTGCTGTCCGGCGTGATGCTCGCCAGCGGCGATCCGCTCGGCGACCGGGAGGCCTGGCCCGGCGCGATCCAGGCGTTCCTTGACATGGCAGCCAGGCATGCCTGGGTTCCTGCTGTCGTCGGCTGCAGCGAGCAGGGCGCCGAGACCTGGTGCCGCAGCGGCGATCTGACCGCGCTCGAGCTAGGCGACGAGGCGGTCGTGAACGTCGCTGACTTCTCGCTCCAGGGCCGGTCGATGCGCAACGTCAGGCAGATGGTGACCAGGGTGTGCCGGGCCGGCTACGTCGCCGAGGTCCGCCGGGTCGGCGACGTGCCGGCTGACGAGATCGCCAGACTTGTCAGGCAGGCCGACTCGTGGCGCGGAAACCCGACCGAGCGCGGATTCTCGATGGCACTCGGCCGGATCGGCGGTCCGGGTGACGAGCGGTGCGTGATCGCGACGGCGGTCCAGGACGGCGTGCTCAGGGCGCTGCTGCACTTCGTGCCCTGGGGCGAGGACGGGCTCTCGCTTGACCTGATGCGGCGCGACCGGTCGGCTCAGCCGGGCCTGAATGACTTCATGATCGCCGAGACGATCAAGGGCGCGCCCGATCTCGGCGTGGCGCGGATCTCGCTGAACTTCGCGGCGTTCAGGGCGGCGCTAGAGCGCGGCGAGCGGATCGGCGCCGGCCCGGTCACGCGGGCCTGGCGCCGTGTCCTGATCTTCATGTCCAGGTGGTTCCAGATCGAGTCGCTCTACCGGTTCAACGCGAAGTTCGCGCCCGTCTGGGAACCCAGATTCATGGTCTTCACCTCGACCAGGGACGCGGTCAGGGTCGGCCTCGCCGCCCTGGAGGCCGAGGCTTTCCTGGTCTGGCCCAAAGTCGAGGCGCGCAGGATCAGGCGGATCCTGCGCAATGCCGTGACGCCGGCCAGAAGGCCCCGCGCGCACCGGCCAGGCGGGGCCGGCTAGCCGCGTCCCCGTTCCAGCCGCCACTCACCTGGCTTGTAGATTTGCGCCCATGGCCAGTCCTGCAGTCAGCCCCGCGGGTCTGCCCGCCGCGGCCAGATGCCTGGTCATGGGCGTGGTGAACGTTACCCCGGATTCCTTTTCCGACGGCGGAAAGTGGTTCGGGCCCGACGAGGCCATCGCCCACGGGCTCGAGCTTGCCGCGAGCGGTGCCGACATCGTGGACGTGGGCGGCGAGTCGACCCGGCCAGGTGCCCTGCCGATCAGCGAAGACGAGGAACTGCGCAGGGTCGGCCCCGTG
>JADGPC010000326.1 GCA_017882645.1 Streptosporangiales bacterium
CAACCTGGCCAGGCCGGACGGGATCACCGGGCCGACCGCGTCGTGGGCCGGGAGCCTGCGGCTGCCCGTCGCCGGTCCGCAGCCCAGCTGGCTGTGGCCGGCCACGGGCCGGACCGAGGCCATCACCGGACTGCCGCGCGCCAGCGCGGGTTACCTGTTCACCCGGGTTCGTGGCGGCTGGGCCGTGCAGCAGGCTCCAGCTGCCGCCGTCGCCGGATGCGCGGACTGCGCCGGTCCGCCTATGCCGGTCTATTTCCTCGGTGACCGCGCGCAGTCCGCGACCCCCGTCGGCATCGCGAATAAGGTCGCGCCGGCTGTCACGACAGGCGCGATGTGGCTGACCAGCTATCCGATCCGCGCCGACCTGAGCAGCGCGGCAGGAGTGGCACAGGAATACACCGCGAGCGGTCCCCCGGCCGGGCCCAGAGTCAGGCTGCCCGCGGGATACGCGATCGACGCGGCGACCGACCGCGGCCTGCTGCTCGTGCCGGCCGTCCAGGGACCCACGCCGACGTACCGGCTGTGGAACCCCACGCTCGGCCGGGTCACCGACATCTTCAGCGCGGTGATCGCGGCCGGCGCGGACGAGATCGCGTGGGCGCCGCCGTGCGTGACCCGGTGCGTGGTCCGGGTGCTGCACCTGACGCCCGCCGGCCAGACCGGAGCCAGCCGAGCCGGAACCAGCCGAGCCGGAACCAGCCAGGCCGGAGTCAGCCAGGCCGGTGCCAGGCAGGCAAAGCCGCGCGAGACCGAGATCCGGCTGCCCGCGTTCAGCTCGGCGGCGAACGGCGCGTTCAGCCCGGACGGCAGGCTCCTGGCGCTCGAGCTGACCTTCGGCAACGGCGGGAACGGCGGCGCCCTGGCGACCCAGCTCGAGGTGGCGTCGGTCGCCAGCGATCACCTGACTATCGTCCCTGGCTCCTGGGCCAGCAGCGATGCGCTGGCCGGCTTCGGCTGGCCGTCCGACGACGACAGCCTGGTCGCCGAGCTCAGCTTCATGACCAAGGTGCAGGTGGCGTCCTGGCACCTCGGGGCAGGCCGGCTGGCCGTGGCGGTCGTCAGGCCGGGACAGAATCCGGACGAGCTGATCGTCGGCTAGCGCTATCGTCCCGCGGTCAGTCGTAGCTGGCCTCGATCAGCCAGCGGCCGTCCTGGACGACTGCGAGCCAGGCCGCGCCGTCCGCGGTAACCAGCTGGAACCTGGCCTTCCTGCAGGCTTGCTCGGTGTCCCACCAGCGCTCGGTGACCGGCCACGGACCGGTCCAGGCGGTGACGGCGACCGGCGCCCCGGCCGCGACCGACAGCCGGGCCGGCTCGCCCGACAGCTGCCCGCGCCCGGTCACTTCCACCAGCGAGCCCGAGCCGTCCGTGACCCTGGCCGGCCGCGGCAGCGGGTAGACGGTGGCCGGGGCCGGCGCCGGGATCCTTCCCGGCCACGGCCGGTCGACGGGCCGGCCAGCCTGATAACTCGCGGCGGAATCTCCGGGCGCTTCCGTATCGCCAAAGGGGACGAGTACCGCCTGGTCGGACGGGCTGCGGCCGCCGGACAGCACGGGCTGCCGCACCGCGTCGTGGCCGAGCATCGCCTGGATCCTGACGGCCGCTCGTGCCACCCGGTCGCTGACCACGGCATCGCCCCACAGGCCAAGCTGGCGGCCCTGGGCCTGGACGAGCTGATCGGGTACCAGCCGCAGCAGGCTGATCCCGCCCGCCTGACATCCGTCGCCACCGGACTCGCTGGACTCGCCGGACTCGCCGGACTCGCCGCCCGGCTGGCCAGCCCGCCAGCCGTCGAGCTGCCAGCGGACCCGCTCGGCCACGGCGAGCTCGGACAGCAGCCCGTCGTGCCGCCACAGCCTGGTGATCTCCTCGCCGTTGTCGCAGATCACCTCGACCTCGACCCGGACGCAGGCCAGTCCGCTCGCGGCAAGCTGAGCGTGCAGCTGGCCGGCCAGCGATTTGGCGGCGAACACAACCCGCTCGGACTGCTCGGCAGGAGGATCGAACTCGATCTGGACGGACAGGTCCGCGGGCGGCGGGCCCGCGGACAGCGGACGAGGATCAAGCCCGCGGGCCAGCCGGTGCGCGAGCAGGCCATGGGCTCCGAACCTGTTCCCCGCCTCGGCAGCCGGTACCGCGGCGAACTCGCCTAGCGTCCTGATCCCGAGCCGGACGAGCAGATCGGCCAGGTCGGGCTCGCCGAGGACGGTGACCGCGCGCGGCGCGAGGAAGGCCGCTGTCCCTCCCGGCGGAACGATCCTGACCGGATCGGACGGGCCGGTCAGGAGGCCGTCTCTGGAGGCCAGCAGCGCGGCGAACATCCCGTCCGCGATACCCACCCCGCAGTCGAGGCCGAGCCTGGTCACTGCCTCGGCGATCTTGCGGCCGAGCTCCGCCTCCCCGCCGAAGTACCTGGCCGGGCCGCGAACCGCGAACGCGCAGATGCCGGGGCGCAGTACCTCGATCCTGGGGCAGAACTCCTGTACCGCGCTGACCACCAGCTCGAATGCCCGTGCCCCCGGGCCGGCTCCTACCAGGCTGGGCGGGCGCCACGCCGGGCAGCGCACGGCAAGAACGCGCCGGTCACGATCTGGCTGGCCGGTCATCCGATCTTCGCCTGCTCCGCGCCAGAGCCGGGTGCTGCCGATGACTCGCCGGCCTCCTCGGCTACGGCCGTCACCGCGCCGTCCGGACCCGGCAGCCACAGCCAGCGAGCCTGCGGTCGTGACCAGCCGCCGCGTCCGTCCGCCACCACCTGGGCCCGACGTCCGCGCAGCCGGCCATGACCCGAGCCGATCCCGGTCCACTCCTGAGCCGCTATCCGCAGCCTGAGCTGCGCTCCGTCCCAGTCCCCCGCGACGAGCAGGACGGCACCGTGCCGCCGGACAGCGGCTTCGAGCTTGCGCCGCGCCTGGGCCGGCGGCCGGTTGGGCGGACGCAGCACGACCAGGTCACAGCCGTCGAGCAGCGACGCGACCGCCTGCGGCCAGTTCGGCCCCAGGTCGGGGATCAGCAGCAGCCGGGCGGGGTCCAGCCCGGCGTCGGCCGCGGCCAGCACGCCGAACTCGGGTATCCCGGCCGCCACGCACCACGCGCCTGCGGCCACCGGCCCCGCGGCCAGCGCCAGGCAGAGCAGGCTCCAGCTGCCCGCTGCCACGACCGAGCCGCGCTGAAGCGCACCGTCGGGCAGGAGGTCACGCAGAGCGGGCAGCACGGGAAGCAGGTCCGCGCCGGAAAGGACGCCGCTGCCCGCGCCGATCTCCCGGCCCGAGCGGACCGTTCTCTCGGCGAGGAGACCGGCCAGCCCGTCGCGCCCACTCGGTGGCAGGGACGTGACCTGTGCGACCGCGGCTCCCATGGAACCAACTATCGAACAGATATTCGACTAGCGCAACCCTGACACGACCACCCGCCGGGGATCGCCGGGGCCGGGCCGGAAAGCCGCCCGGCGATCCCCGGTCCGGTCAGAATCCGCAGGCGGAGGCTACCGCGGCCGCCGCGGCCTCGCGGTTGTACGCGGCCGGGATGCCGGGACGCTCGAAGTAGTTCATGTAGACGTCCGCGGCCTGGGTGGCGCTGGTGGCGGCATTCAGCGTCGGGATGTACTGCGCCCACTGCTGGTTGTAGGTCAGTACCGCCTCCAGCTGAGTGTGCAGGTCAGCCGCCGGGTTGCCGGTCACGAAGCCGGCCGGCAGCGGCGTCCAGCCGATCAGGCCGCCGCCGCCGGTGCCCACCGACTCCGGATTCCCCTTGGATTCCTGGTACATGTTCCCAGCCATGCCAGCCGCCGCGAATTTCGTGTACCCGTGCGCGGTCATGAAGCTGACGATCGCCGCGTAGTTCTCGGGAAGCATCACCGACGACCCGGCGCAGCTCAGGGTGGCCGGCTTGCTCTTCGCGGCCGGCCTGGGCGCTGCCGCCCTCGGCCTAGCGTGCCGCGCGGGGGCCGACTTCGCGGCGGCACTGCGCGACCTGGCCGTGCGGCGCGCGTCGGCGGTCTTCGACGACGGGGCCTGGCGCGCTGAACCGTGGTGCGACTTCCCGGCCGCCTGGTGAGCGGCATCGGCCCGCTGGCCCGCCGTGACGCGGTCCGCCGCGGCGCTGGGAGCCGGCGTCGCGGGACCATGGTCGATGGTGGCAGCCACCACCGCGCCGGCCACCGCGATGGCCGGGACGACCATCGCCGCCCGCTTCACCAGCTTGTTCAGCTGCGCGGGCGGGCGCGGCTTGGGCTGCCCCGGAGCCACGTGCCGCCCAGAAATCCTGATCTTCGCTCGATTGCCGTGTGTTCTGCCTGGCCTCAACAGCTACCTAACGCCGGTTCTCCGCCCGGCTACTCGGCAGATTGCGCCTCTCACCAGGCCTGACTGTGCGTGATCACAGCGCAGCATAGTGGGCAATTCCGCCACATCGGACTAGAAGCGCGAATGAGTCCGATCACACACAGACGGTGGATGACACAGATAACACGGAAAACACGGAAAGCACGTAACACCGGGCGCCAGGTATCTGGTGCCAGTCGGCTAGAGTGCGGCGGCGGCCGGCTGTCCTGGGTAACTGCTTCTTGACGCGCATCACGCGCGAGGATTAACACAGAGGAGTGCCGATCACCGATGACGCGCTCGAGGAGATACTCGCCGCAGAAGGCTGGCCATTCGAGCGCCTCGACGCGACAACGTGGCGCTCCGGCTTTCAGGCCCCGGGCCTGCGCCGGATCAGGTTCTTCCTGCGGCTGACCTCCGACTGGCTCTTCCTCACCATCGCGCCGTTCGCCGTGCTGCCCGACGATCAGGACGCTGAGCATGCGCTGATGCGCCGGCTCCTCGAGCTCAACCGGAGAATCACCCTGGCCAAGTTCGCCGTCGAGCAGCGCGACATCGTGCTGACGGTCGAACTGCCGACGCACGAACTCACCCACGGCCAGATCAGGGACGGGCTTGACGCGCTCGCGCTCTACGCGTCACGGCACTACCCGGCGGTCACCGAGTTCACCTCGCCTGCTCCCTGAGCCGCCCGCCCCCGACCTTTACCGGCCCCGACCTGCACCGCCCCGGCGTCGCGAGCTCAGCTACCGGTCTCGTCGTCGAGCTCGGCCACGGGGGCGTTCTTCTTCACCGATTCGATGCCGTTAAGCGCGGCTGCCTTGCTCTCATAAGCCTCGGAGGTGGCGATGACCTGACCGTTAGTCGCCACCAGGTTGAAATGGAACTTGCCGGTTGAGCCCTTCTTGAGAACGAATTTGGCTGCCACTGCTGATCCTTTCTGTCGTCGTTGACGGCTAGCCAGGACACTGCCCGACCGCCGGCTCGCTCACCCTACTGCCCGGTCCCCGGCGGGTATTCGCACCGCGCCGGGCGGATCCCGCGGCCGTCAGCGCCGCGGGCTATGGTGTCGCGCATGACCTATCCGGCGGATCCGCGCGTCGACGCGTTCATCGATGCCCTGCCCGACTGGCAGCGGGCGATCTGCCGCGAGGTCCGGGACCTGGTCCATGCCGCCGACCCGGCGGTGGCCGAGACGATCAAGCGCACGAGCCAGCCGTACTTCGTGCTCCAGGGCAACATCTGCGCGCTGCTCGCGGCCAGGGATCACGTCAACGTCTTTCTCTACGACGGCGGCATCACGGCCGATCCCGAGGGCATCATCACGGCTGGCCACGGCAACAAGACCGCCCGCACGGTGAGCATCCGCCAGGGCGAGACGATCAACGCGCCCGCCCTGACGGCGATGTTCCGGGAGATCATCGCCAACAACCGGGCCGGCGGCTGGCGCAAGCTCAAGGGCAGCGGCTAGCCGGTCCGGGTAACCCGGCTCAGGCCGGACACATCCATTCCTCCCGGCCAGGGCGCGGACCGGCGCCCGCGTCGTCAGGCGGCGGGAAGTGCACGCTGAGCGAAAAGGCCGGCGGCGTCGGGCCGTGGGTCCGCAGGTACCGCACCTTGGCCTCGGCATCGGCGACTGTCGGCACGGTACCGGCGGGAATCCACCATAGCGCGGTGTAGGCCTGCGTCATCGGCTCGAACCATTCCCGGCGGCGGCGCAGTACCGTCCGGTGCTCGGCGGAGTAGACGAACGCCGCAAGTGCCTCGACCGACGCCCAGACCGACATGTTCATGATCACGCCCGCGCTGTCCCCGGCGTCCCATTCGAAGGCCCGCACCGCCGTGGCGTTGCCTTCCTCCGTCTGCAGCCGCCAGACAAACCCTGGTGCTGCGTCCGCGGCCGCGTTCACCGGGTCAAGCGCTGCCATGAAGCCGGCCAGTACCTGGCTGTCCACTGGTGCCAGCAGCCGGCCGATATTGACCTGGGCGAGAAGGTAGCTCATCTCCTCATCATGCCTTGATATCGAGCAGGAAGACCGGGTAGCCAGGGGCGATCTCGAGCAGCTTCGAGTCAGGAGCATCGGCGCCGACGCCGTCGAAGAACACGCCCACCTCCAGCTTCCAGCGCTTCAGGTAAGCACGCAGGATCTGCGGCTTCTGGTCGTCAGTTAGTTCGGCGGCGGTGAACTGCTCGGTCTTGCGACCCACCCGCAGTTCGCCGCCGCCCGCGGCCCGCAGGTTGCGCACCCACTGCGTGTGGCCGCGCGGCGCGACCAGGTAGCGGTGCCCGTCGTGGGTCAGCACGTTTACCGGAGTGGACCGCCACTGACCGCTGGTCCGGCCGCGCACGTACAGCACCCGGCTGCCCCAGACGCTGAACCCGCGCCGGGTCAGCCACGCCACTGAGGAGTTGAACAGGTTCCCGGTCCAGCGGCCCGCGGTCGTGGTCGGCATGACGTACCTGGAGGCCGGGTTCGGGGCGGGGCTGGGATTCGGGCTGGCGGGCATCGGAATCTCCTTCGGTTAACGAGAGCACCGCTCCCTATAAAGAGCAGTGTGCACGATTCTTGCCAGCCTGTCAAGAGCGGTGCTCTCGTTGCGACCGGGGCCAGACGTTGAAAACCGGCCTCGACCGCGCCCCATGGCCCCGCACAGGCCCGGTCACCAGTCCGGCCCGCCTCCGTGCCAGCGCGGTCACCAGTCCCGCCCGCCTGCGCGCTAAGTTGTAATGAAAACGGTTTTCATGTACGTTCACCGATAGCCGATCGGGGCTCGCGTTGCGGGACTGGCGCTCAGGGAGTCTGCATCCATGGCACGGATGGCACTGCGAACGGCCGCGCTGCTCGCGGCCGGCTCTCTGCTCGGGGCATGCAGCACCGCGGGGAGCAGCGGGCCTGCGGGCAGCAGCCGGGTGATTCAGGTGGCCGCGGCCGAGAACTTCTGGGGCAGCATCGCCGCCCAGGTGGGCGGCCGCCACGTGCACGTGATCAGCATCATCACGAACCCGAACACCGACCCGCACAGCTACGAGCCGACGGCCGTCGACGCCAGGATCTTCGCCGGAGCTGGGCTGGTGATCGAGAACGGGATCGGATATGACCCGTGGGCGGCCCGGCTGCTGGGTGCCGATCAGGGACAGCAGACCGTGCTCAATGTCGGTGCCGCGCTCGGAGTTCCGGACGACGGGAACCCGCACCGGTGGTACAACCCGGCGGACGTGCGGGCCGTCATTCGCCTGCTGGCGGCCGACTACGGGAAGCTCGACCCGGCCGACAAGGCCTACTTCGCCCGGCGCCGGGCCGTCTTCACCTCAGCTGGCCTGCGGAAGTACTTCTCGCTGATCGCCGCCATCAAGGCCAGGTACCGCGGCACGCCGGTCGGCGCCTCGGAATCGATCTTCGCGATGCTGGCTCCCGCGCTCGGCCTGAAGCTCCTGACTCCCTACTCTTTCCTCAGGGCGATCAGCGAGGGCACCGAAGTGTCGGCGGCCGACAAGCAGACCGTCGATAACCAGATCAGCCATCACCTGATCAAGATCTACGTGTACAACAGCCAGAACGTTACGCCTGACGTGCAGGCCCAGCTGGCGGCGGCCAAGGCCGCGCACCTGCCGGTCGCGACGATCACCGAGACGCTGACGCCGCCGACCAGCAGTTACCAGGCCTGGCAGGTCAGGCAGCTTGAGGGCATCGAAGCCGCGCTGGCCAGGGCGAGCGGGCGCTGAGCGCCGGTGCCGGCGTACAGGAGGGCAGGCGAGATGTGGCCGACGGGGCAGACGGGCAGTGCCGGGCAGCACGGCGGGGCGGGGCAGCACGGCGGGGCGGGGCAGCATGGGCCAGCCGTCAGGTTCGACCGCGCCGCGGTTCAGGTGGCCGGCCGGACGATCTGGTCTGATGTCAGCCTGACCGTCGACCAGGGTGAGTTCATGGCCGTGCTCGGGCCCAACGGAGTCGGTAAATCGACATTGATTAGGGCCGCGCTCGGCCTGATCGGCCTGTCGGCCGGATCGGTGACCGTGCTCGGCCGGCCGGCCGGACAGTCCGGGCGGGAGATCGGCTACCTGCCCCAGCGGCGCAGCTTCGACGCCGGGCTGCGAGTGCGCGGCATCGACGTCGTCAGCCTCGGCAGCGACGGCGAGCGCTGGGGCGTGCCGCTGCCCTGGGGAGACCGGCTCTTCCCCGCCCGCCGGGCCGCCAGGAACCGGGTCCGCGAGGTCATCGACCTGGTCGGCGCGACCGCGTTCGCCGGCCGGCCGGTCGGACAGGTATCCGGCGGCGAGCAGCAGCGCCTGCTGATCGCCCAGGCACTCGTCAGAGGCCCCCGGCTGCTCGTGCTCGACGAGCCGCTGGACAGCCTCGACCTGCCGAGCCAGTCGTCCATCGCCGCCCTGATCTCCAGGATCTGCCGCGAGCACCAGGTGACGGTGATGCTGGTCGCCCACGACGTGAACCCGATCCTGTCCTACCTCGACTGCGTGGCCTACCTGGCCCGCGGCGGAGCGGTCTGCGGCACGCCGCAGGACGTCATTACCTCCGAGACGCTGACCGCCTTGTACCGGACTCCGGTCGAGGTGCTGCATGCCTCCGACGGCAGGCTCGTGGTGGTCGGCGAGCCAGAGCCGCCGGCCCGGCACGCGGACCGGCACCCCGATACGGCCGCGCGGCCATGACCTCCTCCGGCCTGGGCTGGAACATCGTTGCCGACGTCCGGCAGCTGCTGCTGTTTCCGTTCATGGTGAACGCGCTGCGGGCGGGCACGATCGTGGCGATCTCGGCCGGAGCGCTTGGCTGGTTCATGGTGCTGCGCCGCCAGGCCTTTGCCGGCCACACGCTCGCGATCGTGTCGTTCCCCGGCGCGGCCGGAGCCATCCTGGTCGGGATCAGCGCCACGATCGGCTACTTCACGGCGGCGATCGCGGCCGCGCTCGTGATCGCCGCTGTGCCTAGGTCGCTCGGCGGCCGGGCCGGCAGCAGTGAATCGGCCATCATCGGGACGGTGCAGGCATTCGCGCTCGCCTGCGGAGCCCTGTTCGTCAGCCTGTACGGCGGCTTTCTCAACGGGCTCACCGGCCTGCTGTTCGGCTCCTTCCTCGGCATCTCCGCGAGCCAGGTTCTCGTCCTGCTCGCCGTGGCCGCCGCCGCCATCGCGGTACTCGCGCTGATCGCGCGGCCGCTGTTCTTCGCCACCGTCGACCCTGACGTGGCCGCGGCTCGCGGCGTTCCCGTCCGGCTGCTGAGTACCGTCTTCCTGGTCCTGCTTGGCTGCGCCGCCGCCGAGGTCAGCCAGATCACCGGCGCGCTGCTGGTCTTCGCGCTGCTGGTGATGCCGGCCGCGACGGCTCAGCAGATCACGGTCCGGCCGATGGCAAGCTTCGGTCTCACGATCGGCCTGGGACTGCTGATCGTCTGGCTCGGCCTGGCGGTCGCCTACTTCTCCGTCTACCCGGTCGGCTTCTTCATCACGACGTTCGGGTTCGCCGGGTACGTCCTGGCCGCGGCCAGCCGGACGGCCATATCGCGGAGCAGGCGCAGGCAAGCCCTGGCGGTTCCCGCATGAGCGGCCTGGCCGCCATCGTCGGCCAGCCGTTCCTGCGCTATGCCTTTCTGGCCGGGGCCGCCATTGCCGCCGCCTCCGGGCTGACCGGCTACTTCGTCGTGCTGCGCTCGCAGGTCTTCACCGGCGACGCGCTCAGCCACGTGGCCTTCACCGGAGCGCTCGCTGCCCTGGCCGCCGGGGCAGACCTGCTGATCGGCCTGTACGGTGCCTGCGTCATCGTCGCGCTGGCGATGGCCATGCTCGGCCGCCGGGGCATGGCCGACGACACTGTCATCGGGAGCGTATTCGCCTGGATACTCGGCCTTGGCGCGCTGTTCCTTTCTATCTATACGACGTCCCCCACCGGTGCCAACGGAACATCGGGAGTGAACGTGCTGTTCGGCACGATCTTCGGGTTGTCGGCCGCGCAGGCCGTCATCGACTCCGCCGTCGCCGTCGGCGTCTGCCTGGTGATGATCGTGATCGCCAGGCCGCTGCTGTTCGCCAGCATCGACCAGGCAGTCGCCAGCGCGCGCCGGGTCCCCGTCCGCGTGCTGGGGGCCGTGTTCCTCGGCCTGGTCGGCGTGACCGCTGCCGCGGCCACCCAGGCGGTGGGCGCGCTGCTGCTGCTCGGGCTGCTCGCTGCTCCGGCCGGCGCGGCCCAGCGGCTGACCGCTCGCCCCTTCCTGGGGCTCTGGCTCTCCGCCGTCATCGCGATCGGCTCGGTGTGGGCCGGGCTGCTGATCGCCTACGCGGCGCCCCGGATACCGCCGAGCTTCGGCATCCTCGCCGTCGCCACGACCACGTACCTCATTGCGATCACGTTCACGCCGAACGGCGGGCGGGTTTAGGCCGGGCCGAGCGAGAGGCCCTGCTGCTCCAGAGCTTCCTGCAGCAGCCGCAGCGCTTTCGGGCCCATGCCGTGCAGCTTCTTCAGCTCCGCGGCGGGAACGCCCGCCAGCTGGCTGAGCTCGCGGTACCCAGCGCCGACCAGGGCCCTGGTGGCCGGCGCCCCGATGCTCCTGGGAAATCCCGCCTCTGACGTCATTGCCGGATCGTACCGGGCGCTGATGCCGGGACGCAGATCGTGACCGAGGCCGGATGAACCTTGATCCGCATCTTCCTGACCGCGGGGCGCTCGCCGCCGTCGAGCTCGTACGGGAACGGGCAGTCGAACCGGAGCCTGATCCGGCGGCCGCGCGTAACCCGGATGAACGGCGACTTGTCCGCGGTACCCAGCGCCACCCGCCCGAGCGCCCGCGCCCACTCAACCGGATCCCTGGCTGTCACGACGCCGACTTCCAGTACGCCGTCGTCGGGCTGCGCGCCGTCGAAGGCCTCGATGCCGCCCAGGATCTTGCCGACGTTGCCGACCAGAACGCAGGACACCCGGCCCGTGAAGAATCGCTGGCCGTCCACCTTGACCACCGCTCTCGCCCGGCGTGCGCTGAGGTTCCGCGCTCCCGTGTAGAGATAGGCAGCGCGCCCGATGCGATCTTTCAGCCGCCGGTCGGCGTCCTTGATCATCCGCGCGTCGAACCCGGCGCCGGCCATGACGGCGAAGTGCTCGCCGTTGACCGACCCGGTGTCGATCTGGCGACGGTCGCCGTGCAGGCCGACCCGCACCGCCTCGGTCAGGTCATCGGGGACGCGCAGGTTCGTGGCGAGGAGGTTGGCCGTGCCCGCCGGCAGGATGGCCAGAACCGCACCGGTGCCGGCCACGGCGTCGACGCAGTGCTGGACCATCCCGTCGCCGCCCCAGATGAAGATGAGCTCGGCCCCGTCGGCCACCGCGCGGCGCGCGCACCTCGGCGCCTTACGGCTCTTGTTCACCTCGTACCAGAGGGGTTCGTCGAATCCTTCCCTGGCCAGCACCTCGCGCAGCTCAGGCAGACCGCCGCCGAAGCTCTTCCTTGTATGCGCTACTACCGCGACCGTCGTCATGCCCTGGCAGCTTCCCCGATCACGGCCCGGCATTCACCGGATGTTCATCTCGCCGTGTGAACGGCCGCGAGATGGGCAGCTTGCCGTCCATGTCGCCCCGAAAACTCGAACACCCACGCCGGAGCCTCACCCCGGTAATCGTCGTCACGGTCGCCGCGCTGATCTTCGCCATCCTGCTTGTCCTGGTGCGCCTGCAGTGGCGCCCCCTGGAGTCCGCCGACCACACTGCGGCCGCGGATATCAACAGCCTGATCGCCGGGCAGCACACGCTGGTCACGATCGTGAAGTACGTCACCATGCTGGGCAGCACGGTCGTGCTGTCCGCGGTGATCGCGGCCGCCGCGATCCTGCTCGCGCTCCGCAGGCAGTGGCGGCTGATGATCTACGTGATCGTCACCGGAGCTGGCGCCCTGGTGCTCGATCCGGTGATCAAGGCGCTGGTCGGGCGGCTGCGCCCGGTGGTCGCCCACCCGGTCGCCCACGCTCCTGGCAACAGCTTCCCGAGCGGTCACTCGCTCGGGTCGCTGGTCTGCTACGGAGCGCTGTTCCTGGTCTTCGCGCCCGCCGCGCGCGGTCGCGGCCGCACCGTGTTCGCGATCGTGGTCACGGCGATCATCGCGCTGGTCGGCATCAGCCGGGTCCTGCTTGGCGTGCACTATCTGTCCGACGTCATCGGCGGCTGGGCGATCGGCATCACCTGGCTCGGCCTCACCTCGTTCGCGTTCGAGCTGAGCCGGCGCGCAGCGGGACGGCCCGTCACCCGTCCGGTCGCCGAGGGGCTCGAACCGGAAGCCGGCCAGGATCTGAGGCCTGCTCAGCCGGAGACTGGCAGGTCCGGTGCACCGGCCGGGCGGGGCCGCACAGCCGCCGGGATCGTCGTCGCCTGGGTGCTGATTCTCGGCCTGATCGTGGGCATCGGCGAGCTGATCACCAAGTACGGCGGCGGCAACCTGCTGGGCGACACGACGATCCCGCACTGGCTCGCCGCTCACCGCACGCCGTCCCGCACGACCGGGAGCCTGATCTTCACCACTCTCGGCGGCACGGTGGCGATCGCGACCGCGGCCGCGGTGATCTGCCTGGTCTTCGTCGGCGTCACCCGGCGCTGGCGGCCGGCTGTCTACATCCTGACCCTGATCATCGGCGAGCTCGCCATGTTCGTCATCGCGGCGGCCATCATCAAGCGGCCCCGGCCGACCGTGAGCCGCCTCGACCACCGCCTGCCCACCTCGGCGTACCCGTCCGGGCACATGGCCGCCACCTGCTGCATCTACATCGGGCTCGCCGTCCTGGTCATCGGGCACCATCGCGGCTGGTGGAGGTGGCTGTTCCTGATCCCCGCAGTCGCCATGCCCGCGCTGGTCGCCCTCTCCCGGATGTACCGGGGCGAGCACCACCCGACCGACATCCTGGCCAGCCTCCTCTTCGCCGCGCTGTGGATCCCGGCCGTCTACCTGCTGATCAGGCCGAACGCGGTCGCATCCGCCCCGGCTCCGGCGGACGTTCGCCCCTCCCGCTGGCGGGCCAGTGCGGGGAAGCAGGTGCAGGTGTCCGGCGGCTAAGCCGTCAGAGAACGTCTTCGCTGAGTGCGTCGATCCGCCCGGCAAGCTCGGCAGCAGTGGCCGGCCTGGCCGCCGGGTTCGGGGCGATCGCCGCGGCGATGACCTCGTGCACGCCCGGGGGCAGGTTCGGTGAGATCTCGGGCGGGTGGGACAGCACCCGGCGCATGGCCAGCATGGCGTTGTCGGTCGGCAGGTCGCCGTACAGCCCGGTCCCGCTCAGCGCCCGGTGCAGCGTCGCGCCGAGGGCGAAGATGTCGGTTGCCCGGCCGGGCATCTCGCCCCTGATGATCGCGGGGTCGAGGTACTCCACCGAGCCGGTGGATCCCAGCCCGGTGATGGTCAGGCCCGGGGTCAGCAGCTGGCTGAGGCCAAGGTCGCTGAGCTTCGCATGGCCGTCATGGAGCATGATGTTGGCCGGCTTGATGTCGTTATGGGCGATCCCGGCGTCGTGCAGAGCGTCGGCCGCGCGGGCTGCGTCAGCGACCGCAGCCAGAACCTGGCCCGGCGGCAGCGCGCCCATCGCGTCGTCGAGCGAGCCGGCCGGCAGGTACTCCATGGAGTAGTACAGGTCGTCACCCTGCTGCCCGGCATCGTAGAGCGTGACCAGGAAGGGCGACCTGACCGCCGCGAACGCAGCCAGCTCGCGGGTCGCCCGACGGAAGGTGTCCTGGCTGTTGGAACCGGACAGCACCTTGACGGCCACGAACTCGGCGTCGATATTCAGCCGCTGCGGGCGCTCGGCGAGATAGAAGACACCATGATTGCCCGCGCCGAGGCGCCTGACGAAGCGGTAGTCGGCGATGCCGGCCCGGTCGGCCGCAAGGCGTGCGTCAGTACTGTTCACGGCTGTCTGCTCTCCCGCTGGCTGCTGTCGGTGTGGCTATTGTCGGTGTGGCTGCTGTCGGTGTGGCTGCTGCCCGGGTCGCTGCGCGCGTCCAGAGCCTGTACCCACTGATCCAGGTCGTCGCTGGCCTCGCTGGTCCCCGCGACGACAGCCAGGTGCACGTCGCTGTCGCTTCCCGGCGGGCTGGCACTTCCCGCGGGGCTGGCACTTCCCGCGGCGCTGTCAGCGATTCCGGTCACGCCATCGGCGGGAGCGACGACAATCGCGCCCGCAGGCTGCGTTCCGGCTCTGGCCGCCAGACCGCGCTTGACCAGGCTGGCCGCCAGCGATGCGCACGGACGGCCGGACGGCGTCAGGACCAGGTCAACCCCGCTCGCCACGGACAGCTGAGCGGCTACCTGTACCGCCGCTTCCCCGTCCGGGGTCCGGACCCAGCGAGCGACCGCCGCCGCGGGCGACGTCGGCATCGGGCGCAGGACGTACACCAGCTGAATCGCGCCGTCCGCGCCCAGCGCTCGCCCGCCGCTCGCGCCGGGGCGGAGCACGATCGTGTCGGGCTCGGCGGCGGCAACGAAAGCGGGCAGCTCCGTGCTGACGTCGTCGCTGAACCTGGACTGCACGGTGGCGGAGAATCCTGGCGGCCCGGCCTGCGCGGCCAGTTCCTTGAGCGCGGCCATCGTCTGCGTCATCTGGAGCAGTTCACCGCCCAGACCCGAGCCGACCTCCAGCCGGCCAGCGGGCCGGTGCGGCACCAGATGCGACAGGACAAGCTCGCTGTTCGGCCTGCTCGCGGCGAGCCTCGCCCCGACGTCAATCAGCGGGCCGGCGGTCTGCGGATCATCGATCAGGACCAGGATCCGGTGTGCGGCCGTCTTGCCGAGCGCCGCCCGGTCAGCCTCCGCGATATCGCGCTCCATGATCCGGACCGGGTAGATGACCTTCAGCAACGGGCCGGCCATTCCGGTGGTGACGATTGCCATCACGACCATCAGCGTGAACAGCGCCTTGTTCAGGATGCCGAGCTGGAGTCCAACCGTCAGGATGACGATCTCGGTCAGGCCGCGGGTGTTCATCAGCGACGCCAGCGCGCCGGACTGCCGCCGCCTGACCCCGGTGAGGCGGGCGCCGTAGTAGGCGCCGCCGAACTTGCCCGCGACCGCCACGACCATGATCAGCGCGAAATTGACCAGGCCAGACAGGCCGATGCCGCGCAGGTTGACGTTCAGTCCCGCGATCACGAAGAACACGGGGAGCAAGACGAGCACGCTGATCTGTTCCAGCCGATCCAGGATGGCCTCGCGGAGCGCCGGGATGTCCCTCGGCATCACGATGCCGAAGATGAACGCCCCGAAGATGAACTTCACGCCCATCCAGTCGGTCACGAAACTGGAGAGCAGCAGCAGGGCCAGCACCGCGGCCAGCACGTTCGGCGTGAGACGGCCCTGGCGCTGGTAGATGTCGGCTAGCCGGCGCAGAGCCGGGCGGACCAGCCAGATCATCACGGCGGCATAGACCGGGGCCAGCACCAGCCGGAGCTGGTCGTGGCCGGCGCCCGCGCCGGCGACAGCCACCACCACCGCGAGCAGCGCCCAGGCGAGCACGTCGTCGACCGACGCGGCCGCGAGCGCCAGGCCGCCGATTCTGGTCCGGTGCAGACCGCGGTCGGTCAGAATGCGCGCGAGGACGGGAAACGCCGTGATCGACATCGCGACGCCGAAGAACAACACGAACGTGGTCGGGTCATGGACGTGGTAGCGGTGCGCCAGCCAGACGCCCAGACCGGTTCCGAGTGCCAGCGGGACGACGATGGACCCGACCGCCACGCTCGCCGCCACCCGGCCGCGGCCCCGGACGAGACCGAGGTCGACCTCGTAGCCCACGACGAACATGAAGAGAACCAGACCCAGGTCGGCGAGCGCGGTGAGCGGCGGGATCAGCGTGGCCGGGAACAGGGTGGCGGTGATCTTCGTGCCCCAGATCGTCGGCCCGAGCAGAATTCCGGCGACGATCTCGCCCAGCACCGGCGGCTGGCCGATCCGCCTGGCCACCGCTCCGAGCAGCCGTGCCAGGACGATGATCAGCGCGAGGTCGACCAGGAGCAGCTGGACATCGGTATCAGTCATCGCCAGCTCCTGCCCCCGTCCCGGCCAGGGCCGGCGCGGTCGCGTTCACCGGCCCCGGTGGGACTCATAGCGGAACCCGCGTCCGCCCAGGTCCACCTGGCTGCCGGTGGCCAGCACGACGGGCACCTGCGGCACCAGCTGCTGGTCGCCCGGCTGGCCAGGCAGCAGCGCCCTTGTCCCGTTGGCCGATCCGAGGTCGGTCACGAGCACCCGCCAGCCGTCGAGCTGCACCCTCGCATGGACCCTGGAGACGATCCCGCTCTCGTCGGAGACCCGCAGCGGCCTGGCCTTGCCGGCCGCGACCGCGGAGTCCAGGCTGGGCTCCCGGCCGACGATGTAGTCGCTGTCGAGCTGGAAGACCGAGCCGTCGTCGAGCAGCAGGACGCCGAGCGGCGGTCGCTCGCCCGGCCTGGGCACCAGCGTCTGCTGGTTCATCGAGATCCCGCAGATCGCGCAGAACAGTGCCTCCGGGTCATCAAAATGGCCGTTCTTGCAGTACACGCCCTGGATGATAGGCCCGGCGGAGACGTAACTGCTCGACCCGGGTGGCAGGTCCTTGACCTTCGACAGCGGCTGGCGGGCCGGCACGTCGATGCCGCTGCCCGAGCCAGCCTCCAGCAGCAGGACGGCCTCGAACGGCTGGGCTGGCTCGAACGGGTGGGCCGGCTCGAACGGGTGGGCTGGCTCGAACGGGTGGGCCGGCTCGAACGGGTGGGCCGGCTCGAACGGGTGGGCCGGGTGGAACGGCTGGCCTGCCTGGGCCGGCTCGAACGGCTCCGGCGGGGCCGTGACCTCGCGCTCAAGGTCCTCGGCGGTGCCAGGTCCCGGTCCGCTCGGCAGCATCTCGCCCGGAGGAAAGGCCGTTCCCTGCGCAGCGGACGACTGCTCAGCGGACTGCTCGGCGGGCGGCGGCGACCAGAGTTCGGTGGCCTGCCGCTGCGAGGCGGCCGCTGGCACGTCCGGAGACACCCACGCGGCGGTCGGCTCGAACGGGATATTCGGCGCCGGCGCTTGCGGCACGGCCGGCTCCGCCGCCGGGACCTCCGCTGCCTGGACCTCTGCTGCGGGCACCTCCGCTGCCGGGGGCTCGGCCGCTGGCAGGTCAGTGCCCGGCAGGTCAGTGCCCGGCAGGTCAGTGCCCGGCAGGTCAGCCGCCGGGAGTTGCGGTTCGGGCTCCGGGATCTCGGCCGCAGCCTGCGCCGCCGGTGCCCCCTCGTCGCGGATCTCCGCGACCGGAACGCGGGCCAGCCTGGCCGCAGCGGCGGGAGTCTGGGCGCTCAGCGGCTTGGCTCGCTGAGCCTTGCCCAGGCGGACCGGCCCGGCCGCGGCGCCATGATCGCTCGCTGCCAGCCCGGCCTGGTAGTAGCTGAGGCCGCCGGCTCGCACCGTGCCGGCGTCCAGCCGGGAGAACCGGTCCGTGCTCGCGGCACCGTTGTCGCCCGGGCTGAGCCCGCCGCGGACTCCGCTGACCAGCGATCGCAGCGCACCGCGCAGCAGCATCTGCGGATGGCCGGTCTCCAGCCGCGCTATCCCGTTGGCAGTCGTGACGTCCGCCCACGCCCCGCCGCTGACCGTGACGGCCAGCCCGGGTCCGGCCGGACCGAACGCGAGCACCGACGGCGTCGCGTCGCTGGCCTCGAGCGTGTCGGCGATCGCGTCCGTGAACTGCCGGCCGTCGCCCCCGGCCGCGGCGATCTGCTCCAGGGTGTCGAGCAGGTCGTCGGCGACCTGGCTGACCTCCAGGCTGCAGAGCAGGATCAGGTCGCCGCGCCTGGCCAGCACTCCGTCGCCGGGCACCGGGAACAGGCCGGGCGCGTGCCCGTGATCGCCAGGACCGTGATCGCCAGGACCGTGGTCACTCACACAAGCCTCCCGCCGTGAAAGCGCCACCGGATGAACGGAACGCGCATCGGACCATTAGCTACCAGCCATACCGCCAGCCACACCAGGGCGAAATCGATGACGAAGGCGGCGGCCGGCACCGTTCCGGTGATCCCGGGGATCGCACCCGCCGCCAGCAGCACCCAGACGAGCAGGCCCTCGGGGATCGCCGTGGCCAGGCCGAAAAGCGTCGGCCAGTCCTTTTCCCACCGCCATTGCATCAGAAAGTGATACAGGCACTCCCAGCCGATGCCGAGCACGGCGACCGCGGCCAGGATCACGAACGTGTCCTGATACACCGCGGACAGCGGAGCGGAGATCGGCAGCAGCGGGCCGATGATGAGCGTCACGACCCCGCCGACCACGGCGAGCAGGATCAGCCGGGTCTGGATCCGACCACCCAGGGTGGGTAGCACCTTGTCTGCCTTTCTTTTTAGCTGGTTGGGGCGGCTCTCGCTGGTCAGGGCTGCCGGTCGCGAGCCCACCTGAGCCACTGCGTGATCGAGCGGAACGTGCCGATCCGGTGGCAGAACCCGCGCCGCGCCAGATCGTCGGCGATCTCCTGGGCCGCCACCTGAAGGCCGAGGAACGTATCCACGCCAGGGAAGTAGCCGCCGAGGGTGGTCGCTCCGGACGCGTACATGACGCCGGGGCCGCTGGCCGACCCGCGCAGCTCGAAGCTGCGCTCCACGTCGAGCCGGCCGAGCGGGTTGCGGCCCGCACCCGAGTGCTCGAGCAGGTCGGCGAGCACCCTGTGCTCGGCGATGTCCGCCTCAAGGCCGGTGCAGTCGACCACGAAGTCCGCCGCCACCTCGACCATCCCGTTCTGCGTCTTGACCACGCTGATGATCTTGCCGTGCTCCAGCCGCATCTGCTCGACGGTCCCCGTCATCGTGCGGTACCAGCCGGCGTCACGGCCCTCTTTCATCTGCGCCTGCCACCGCCGCCGGTACGGCGTGTTGGTTCCGCCCATCAGCTTGTAGGCCCGACCGCGGTCCTCGCCCTCGAGCTTGCGCATCCTGGCCTTGAGCTGGCCGCCCCAGACCGACTTTGGATAGTTGAAGCCCTGGTAGGCGAAGCCGTTGGCGCCCTTGCGGCGGTTCCAGGCATTCGGCCCGTGCGAACTGCTGATGTACGTGCGGAACAGGTGCACGATCTCGGTCGACAGCCCGTACTTGGCTCGGTCGTCCATCAGGCGCTGCAGCACCCTGGACGCCACGATCCCGCCGCCGCGGAGCATCACCACCAGGTGCTTGGTCCGCGCGGCCTCGTAGACATGCTCGTGCTCCTCGTACGCGCTGACCACATGGTGGAAATCCTGGTGGGCGGTGCGGAACTCCTGAAGCTCGGGCAGGAACCGCAGTCCCGGGTAGCCGACCGCCAGATGGACGAACTCGGCCCGGTAGGCGAGCCGCTTCGTCGCCGTCGAGCCGACCATCGGGGTCAGGATGACGAAGTAGCCGCCGCCCTGGCGCTTCCTGACCATCCTGACCTGGCCCTTGACCAGCATCTCGGACCAGCCGATCCGCTTGCTCTCACGCTCAAGCCCGGCGAATACCCGCCCCGCCTTCGGGGTGTAGTAGTCAGCCCAGATTGGCTCGATCAGCACCTGCCACAGCGGCGCGAACGTGCGCTCGCCGACCGCCTCGGCCAGCGCATACGAGGGGAAACCCCAGATGTTGTCCGGCCTGGAGGCCGAGTCTGACCTGATCCGCTCGGGCCGCGGGATCTGCGACACCCTCGTCAGGTACTCGTAGGTCTGCCAGGCGAAATCAAGGTTGGACAGGACGGCTACCCGGTCGGTGCTGACGCCCGCGATCCGCAGGTAGTCGACGGTCACGAACGAGCCGATCCCGCCGCCGATGGTGACGAACGGGATGTCGGTCACCGGGATCCCGGCCGCTCGCACCATCTCGTCGGTCCACTGGTCGGAGGTGAGCAGTTCGCCGGTCAGATCGCCCGAATCCGGAGCCGCACCTTGCGCGGGCGCGGCGGCGGCCGCCGGCCCCGCCGCATCGGCCGCTGGCCTCCGGCGCTGGACCGTCTCAGGCTGCGCCCGGTCGGGTTGATCGGTCACTTCATGCTCCGATTCGCGCTGAAAAACGGGGATGTCCACAGTTAGGACTGTGGACATCACCTGGTGGTTGCAGCCCGTGAATGGCTAAACACCTGAGAGTGTGGCATGCCACGCAGGGGCTCACAAGACAGGCCGCCGTTGTCCGGTCGGAGTCGCCGGACAACGGGCGTGAATACCGTTCCAAAGGGAACAGGGCCGAGGTTTACGACATCTGCCAGTTAAAGCTAATGCGCGCTCGTCGAGCCCGGACCGAAAGCGTAGACCACCCAGACCTGACCCCGCGCGAACGGCATCGGCCTGCCGTCCGGCAGCGTGAACGTGGTGCCCCCGTCAGCGTTCGGGCGGGACCAGTGCACGTGGTAGGCGCGTCCGTCCCGGAGCACGATCGCGCTCCCGCTGCCGACCGTATGGGCGTACGGAGGCCTGATCCCGAGCTCGAGGAAACCGGAGGTCCCCACCTTCACGTACTGCACGACGACGGTGCGGCCGCCTAGCTGGCCGCCCTCCGCGGCCTTGGCCGGGCTGCCGTCCATCCAGACCAGCCAGCGGTGCTGGGACGCTGACCAGCGGAAGCTGAAGGCCGCGGACTGGTACGCGACGTTGTAGCTGCTCGTGGGCGTCCCGCCGGCCGGCGCAGATCCGAACCTGAAGCCGATGTCCCTGGCCCGGGTCGCGCCCTTGGCCTCGGCCAGCAGCTGCCTGGTCCTGGCGTACAGGTTGTACGGCGCGACCTGGCTCGAGCTGCGGGAGTAGCCGCCGACGATGCCGTCGTAGAGATCGACGATCCTGGCGTGCTCGACCACGGGCAGCAGTCGTGGCTGGGCGCCCGAGAAGGCGAAGGCGGGCCTGCCGAACTGCCGCAGCAGCGCGATGTCCTCCTCCCGCGAGCTGCGTACCGGGCCGACCACCGGCGGGATGTGCGAGGAGAACACCGCGAAGATCCTGCTGAGACCGCCCTCGACCGGAAGAAGATAGACGATGTCGGCCTTCGTGAGGCCGGTCGGCGGCCTGGCCTGGGGGACATTGTCGATCTTGAAGATCAGCTCGGGCCCAAGTGCGGAGACGGGCTCTCCGGTGAACGGCGAGGTGAGCGGCCCGGTAGCGGAGCTTGACTGGCCCGGCCCCGGCGGCCCGGCTTTGTGACCGGTCAGGGCAACGAAGCCGACGATCAGGATAATCAGCGCGACCGCAGAGCTGATCGCGACGAGCAGCGTTCTCCGACTGATCCGCACGGGACCCCCTCCTTCGCCGGAGGCTATCACCGCAGGCGGGGCATCCGGAGGGGCCGAAAGTCGCCTTCGCTGCGGCGAGCGGGCCCGAGCTATCCAACCTGGGTGAGAACGCCGTCGTCGAGCCGCAGCGCGGTGTCGGCAAGATCGATCAGGACCGGATCATGCGTGGCGACCAGCGCGGTGATCCCCTCCGACCGGACCACCGTGCGGAGCAGCCGCAGGATCTGCCGCCCGGTCTGCGAGTCCAGCTGACCCGTCGGCTCGTCGGCGATCAGCAGCTGCGGGCTGCCGGCCAGTGCCCTGGCGATCGCGACCCGCTGCTGCTGGCCGCCCGACAGCTCGTTGGGCCGCTGCGCGGCGTGCCCGGACAGGCCGACCAGGGCCAGCATCAGGGCGACCCGCTCCTCCCGTTCCCTGGCCGGCACGCCGGCGATCCGCAGCGGAACGCCGGCGTTCTCCGCCGCAGACAAGATCGGGATCAGCCCGAACGACTGGAAGATGAACGCCACCGTGTCGCGGCGGAATGCCGTCCGGTCCCGCTCGTTCATCGCCGACACTTCCTGCCCGGCGACCAGGACTGATCCGGTGCTCGGCGCATCGAGGCCGCCGATGATGTTGAGCAGCGTCGTCTTGCCCGATCCGGAGCGCCCCACCAGGGCCGTCAGCTCGCCCTGGCGGACGATGCAGGAGACGTTCCGCAGCGCCCGCACCTGCGTCCCGCCGCTGCCGTATGTCCGGCTCACTCCGGTGACCTGCACGACCGGAGGGCGGGACATCGAAGTCACGGCTGCTCTCCCGGCTGTTGCTGTGCTGGCTGTTGCTGGCCTGGCTGGCGGCTGGCTGGGTTGTCCGGCCACACGCCGATGTGATCCGGCTCGGCCTCGAGCCTGACCCGGTCCCGCATCCCGAGCGGCTCGAGCATCTCCAGCGGCAGCTGAACCCGTCCGGCCCGGTCAAGGACCGCGTACTCCACCGCGTGCTGGCTCAGGCCGCCGTCCTCCGCGGCCGCGTGCCGGAGCGTCTCCGTGCTCGTCCTGCCGTCCGCGATCGCGATCGTCCGCCGCACCTGCGCAGAGACCGCGGGATCATGAGTCACCACCAGCACCGTCACGCCCAGCTCCGCGTTGGCTCGCTGCAGCGCGCCGAACACGTCCACGGCGGTCGCGCTGTCGAGCTCGCCGGTCGGCTCGTCAGCCAGCAGCAGATCGGGCCTGTTCGCCAGGGCGGTCGCGATCGCCGCCCGCTGCTGCTCCCCGCCCGACATCTGATCCGGCCGGCGATCCGCGCAATGCGTCACCCCGAGCACTGCGAGCAGCTCGGCGGTCCTGGCGCTGCGTTCCCGCCGCCCGGCTCCCCGCAGCCGCATCGGCAGGACAACGTTCTGCCACGCCGTCATGTACGGCAGCAGGTTGCGCGAGGTCTGCTGCCAGACGAAGCCCACGACCTGGCGCCGGTAGGAAAGTCGCTCGCGTGCCGTCATCCCGGACAGGTCATGACCGGCGACCTGCACCGAGCCGGCGGTGGGAGTGTCCAGCCCGGCCAGGATGTTCATCAGCGTCGACTTCCCACTGCCGGAGGCGCCGACGACCGCGGTCAGCTCGCCCTTGCCGATCAGCAGGTCGAGGCCCTGCAGGGCCTGAACCTCGATGCCCTCGAGCGCGTAGATCCGCACCAGCCGGTCGCAGACCACCAGGGCGCCCTCGCCGTAGGAGGTACGGGCCAGCTCGGCCTCCGCCGCGAGCTCGCTGATGCCTGATGCGGCGGCTAGCCGCCCGGCCGCTGATGTCATCGGAGCCTCCCGTCTGATCGGAACTCATTCGCCCACCCGGAGCGCGCGGCTGACGCCGCGGAGCCTCGTCGCCACGGACTGCGCGAACAGCGTTACGATGGCCAGCGCCAGCAGCCCGGCGGCCAGCAACCCGACCAGGGCGTAGTCGGCGCGGACTGGAACAGGAACCGGCGAGCCGGTCAGCGGTGACAAGTCGACGGCCGGGCCGATCAGCGGCACCAGCAGCCAGGCGCAGACAGCGCCGCCGACAGTGGCGGCGATGATGGCCGGCAGCGCCTCGGTGATGACGAGCCGCCTGGCCTGCCCGGGTGACAAGCCCATGGTGAAGAGCCTGGCCAGGGTCAGCTCCCTGGACCTGGCCCCGAGCGCCAGCATGATCAGCACGACGACGGCGCCGAACACCGCGGCCGCCGCGACGCCCTCGGCAAACGCCGTGTACGTCCCGTGCGCCAGCGGCGCCCCGGTCAGGGAGGCCAGCCGCCCGGCGCGGAAGGCCAGCGTGGCGGCCGGCAGCTGGCGCCCGACGACCGACCGCATCCGGGCCGCGTCGACACCCGGGCCGACCACCAGCACCCTGCTCGGCTGGGCCTCGCTCGCCCCCACGGTCCTGACCATCGCGCGAGCCGGGGCCACGATGAACGCGCCCGTCGCCGACGAACCAGGAACGTCGCGCACGGTACCCGTCACCCGGACGGCGAAGTCGTGATAGCCGACCAGGACCTTCCTGCCGCCCGTCACCAGCTGGCGGGCAGACGGCGAGGCGAGGACCGGCATCGGGCCAGGACCACGGCCCGCGCCCGGCCCGGTAAGGGCCGCGGCGGGGAACGGAGGCTGCGGCGTCGCGGCGATCAGGGCCGCGTAGCTGGCCGGGTCAACGACGATCACGGTGAGCGGCGTCCCGTCGGCCGCGACCCCGGGCAGCACGCTCAGTGCCGACGTCCGCTTGACGCCCGGCACAGCAGCAATAGCGTGGCGAACCGCGCCGTCAATCGGGACGTTGGAGCGATACGTGTCAATGACCACGTCAGCCCCGGTCGCGCGCCAGGACTCGGCCACATCGCCACGGACGACGGCTGCGCGCAGCGTGGCGCCGAAGGCGATCACCGCGAGCACGAGCACCAGGGCGAAGGCGGGCAGCACCGCGGCGAGCGATGTCCTGGCCGCCCTGGCCAGGCCGACGAACGTCGTGACTCCGTGACGGCGGCCGGAGAGCCGCACGAGCCAGCGGACCGCGATCGGGTAGAGCCGCACCGCGACGATCGCGACGGGAATCGCGACCAGCACCGGAGCGGCGCTGGTATACCAGTCGGTGCCGCTGGGGCGCGCCGCCGCCTCCTGCCTGAGCACGGCCACGCCGCCCGCGGCGGCCAGCGCCAGTGTCAGGTCCGCGACGGCGCGCCTGGCCCTGCCCTGGCGGGTGGGCTGGCGGTCAGACCGCTCGTCGGCAAGGCCGGCCGACGGCACCTGGCGCAGCGCGAACAGCGGCACGCTGACCAGCGCGGCGAACGCCGTCAGCCCGGCCAGCCACCACGCGGACGGCTCGCTGCCGGAGGGCGTGAGGAGGATCGCGATCAGCGTGCCGGCCACGGCGGCCGGGATCACCGCGACCACGCCCGCCCGCACGCCCAGGGCGGCCAGCTGACGGCGGCTCGCTCCTCTGGCGCGCATCAGCCGGAACTCGCCGCCCCTGCGCTCGGCCAGCAGCCGGCCGCCGAGCAGCAGGACCACGGCGCCGACCATCGTCAGGCTCACTTCCAGCAGGGAGAGCAGGACGGCGATCCGCCGTTCGGCCTGCACGAAGTCCGTCAGCGCGCCGGCCAGGCCACACGACAGGGTCACCGACGTGGGAATCTGGACGCTCCTCGTCAGCAGGCCCGCGCTGTTCAGCGCCGCGCCAAGCCGGTTGTTCAGCGCACCGACCTGGTCGGCGCCAATGCCGCTCAGCCGCAGCGGCAGCTCCCACTGCATGGTGATCTGGCTGCTGTCCACCGCGTTCTCCAGTTCAACCAGCTCGGCCGGCCCGATGAAGGCCCCGCCCAGCCAGAAGGCGGCGTTCCGGCTCTGGTTGAAGGTCGCGCGGGCCGCGTCGGGATCGGCGGTCCAGAACGTCGATCCCGGCCGGACCGGCCGGATGATCCCGGATACGGCGAGGGTCGCCTGCCCGGGAAACTTCAGCACCGAGCCGACGTGCAGCATGAAGCGCGCGGCCGTGGCCGGGGTCACCGCAACCTGGAATACCGGCCGCCCCGCGCCTGCCGAGACGGTGGCCGGCATTGTTCCGGCCACGAGCCGTGCATTCCGGCCGAGGTTTGTCCGGTACAGGACTTCCATTTGCGGCGGAGTGGTGCCGAAATAGGCGCGCCTGGCCGCATCGGGGACCGCCGCGTATCCCGACGTCAGGCCCCACCACCGGTCCTGGACCGGCTGGAGCGGTAGCCGCTTGGCCCGCAGGTTGGCCGCGAGCTCGTCGGCCACCGCGACCATGTCGTCGGTACCGATACCCGGACTTGACGGCCCGGGCTGAATGACCAGGGCGCTGGCCAGCGTGGTGAAGTCCGTCGAGGCGACGATGGCGCGCCCGGTCGGCGGGGTCGCCGCCACGACCTGCCGCAGCGCTTTGGTGCGGAACGAGACGCTGGCCCGCGGCAGGGCCACCGCGACGAAGACACTCGCGATGACCAGCACGGCCAGGACGGCACTGGCGCCCGCCGCCGTCCCCGTCAGCGTGGTCAGGCCGGCTCGCAGGCGCCGGCCGGCGGCCCTCATGCCGACTCCCCCGCGCGCAGCTGCGCTGCCGGGTCAGGCCGGAGCGCGGCGCTGGCGGCAGCGGCGGCGACCGGGATCGCCATCACGACGAGAGCCAGCACGAGCGCCGTGACCAGCGGGACCTCGACCAGGACGGGCGGCATCGGGGCGGCGGCCGTCGCGGTCAGGGTGACGGCGGGGACCAGCAGGTGGGCGACGACCGTGCCGAGCAGCAGCCCGGTCAGGGCCGCCGGCACGCTCAGCGCCATGGCCTCCAGGCAGAGCAGGCGTACCTGCAGCGCCGAGCTCACGCCCAGCGCGCTGAGCAGGGCGGTCTGCGACCGCCGCTCGCGCACGCTGCCAGCGACGCTGACCGAGAAGCCTACGACGGCGAGCAGCGCGGCCGCGATGGCGATCGACTGAACGGCCTGCTGCGGAATGGCCGCCATCGGATCAGCCAGCAGCCCGGCATACAGCCTGGCGCGCTCGGTGACGACCGTGCCAGCGGGAAGACCCGGTGGCGCTCCCCCGGTCCGCGTCGTCAGCCACCACTGGTTCACGCTCAGCGGCGGCTCTGAATGCTCCGCGATCAGATCCTGAACGGAGGCCTGATCGATGATCAGGCCGCCCCCCTGGCTCGTCACGGTCGGAAAGGCGGTCACAGCGGCGACGATCCTGATCGTCAGCGGCACCGGGCCAGGCGCCACGATCTGGAACAAGTCGCCGGGATGAAGCTGGCTGGCGCGCAGGAAAGCCTGGGTGGCGATGCCCGGGATGATCGTGGCCGGAACGGGAGCGACGAAGGACAGCTGGCCGAACACCGGCATCAGCGGCGGCACCAGCGGTGGCGCGAACAGGCTGGTCTGGCCGTAGCCGGGATGGAACGTGACCGTGCCAGGTCCGGCGGCGGACGGCTTGACGGCCAGCAGCGGCGGTGTGCCCACGCCGCTGAGCGCCAGGTCAGGAGCTGACACTGCGGCCGTCCAGCCGGCCAGCGCCTGACCAGAGGCGAACGGCGCGGCAAAGGTGCCCGAGCGGCCGGCCGACACGGCGAGCCCGCGCACCGCGAAGACGACCCGCCGGAGCGCCGCTGCCGCCGCAGCGCTACGCACCGGTACCGGCGGCAGCGTGTACCCGGCGGTCAGGCCGAGCAGCTTCAGCGGGTAGATCGCCTGCCTGGTCGCCGACAGGCTCGCGATCAGCGCGTGCGGGCGGCCGTCATCGGGCAGCGTGCCTGCTGGCACGGCATAGGTGATTCCGGCCGCATCCTGGATCGAGACGGAGACCTGAACCGGCCCGAGGTCCGGGCGGGATCCCGGGGCCAGGCTCGCGCTGATCTCCAGCCTGCCCGGTCGCCCGGGCAGGCTGACGACGTCCGGCGTCCGGGGAGGCTGGAGTTTGCGCCACAGCGAGGCCGCCGATAGCGAAGACTGGTCGCCGCGCAGCAGCACCGTGGCCGGAGCCCGCCGGGCGTCGAGCGCGAGCACCTGCCCGCCGCTCGGCACGGTGAGGCTGGTCGTGACGGCCATCGCGGCCCTGACCCCGGGCGCCTGCGTGATCGTCGCGGCCCGCGCGAGCGGAACGGGCACCGCGGTGTCGGCGCGAACGTCGGCGCCGGCGCTGAAGGCTGACTGGTCGAGCGCGGACTGGCGCCAGCTCTGGTGCTGCGCGAGCGCGAGCGTGCCGGTCCCGACCGCGAGCACTACCAGCAGCATCGGAGCGCTCTGCCTGGTGGCCCGCCTGCTGATCTCCCAGGTTGTCATCGCACCGCCGAGCCGCCTGGTGCGGCTGGCCAGCCCGTCGGCAACGGCCGCCAGCGCGGGCAGCACCCGCAGCGGCAGCACGGTCGCCGCCGCGAGCGCGATCGCCGGTGCCACGGCGAGCACGGGATCGACGGCTAGTCCGGCTGCGGTCCGGCCGAGCACCGAGTACTGCCGCAACTGCCAGACAGCGAGCAGCGCCAGCACGAGGAGCGCGATGTCGCCGCCGGTCCGCGCGGCCGCGGAGACGACGGCAGCGCGGCCCTTGCCGGCCCGGGCGGCACCGGGCGCGACGGGATGCAGCGCGGGCCACATCATGACGGCGGTGCACAGCAGCAGCACGGCGGCCATCGTCCACCACACCTCAGGCGGAGTTCCGCTGACCCGCAGGCCTGCTGCCCGCAGCTGGCCGGACCGGGCGAGCACACCGGCGAGGCGGCCGCCGATCAGCAGCCCGGCGCCGGTGCCGGCGACGGCGACGAGCAGCGCCTCGGCCAGCGCCAGCCTGGCCAGCTGCCAGCGCCCGGCGCCGCGAGCGGCAAGCAGCGCCGACTCCTCTTCGCGCTGGCTGGCCAGCGTGCGGGCGGTCAGCGTCAGCGCGGCCCCGGCGAGCAGCAGCAGCTCGAGCACGCCGACCAGGAGCAGCGACCTGGCGACCACGAGCCTGGTAGCGACGCCCGAGAAGGCGGCGGGCAGTCCGCTGCTGGCCTGGAGGCCGCCGAGATCGGGCGAGCCGGCCAGGGACTTCATCGCCTGAGCGATTCGCCGGGCGGCAGGCCTGAGCTGGCCCGCCGCTACGGCCGAGATCCTCGGCGCGGCCAGCCAGGTGACCCCGCCGGTCGCCAGGCCGCCGGAGAACGCGCCGGGCGGGACGATGAGCGGGCCGTAGCTGATGAAGCCGTTCGCCGAACTGCTCCCGGACGACCCGATCAGGTCCAGCGCCCAGTACGGGTTCGCGCTGTTGTCAGGCCGGTACAGGCCAGTCAGCCGGAACCGGACCCGCGCGCCGCTCTGCCGGTCGCGCAGCACGACCGTCCGGCCCAGCGGCAGCTGCAGGTCGGCGGCGACGCTGGCGGGCGCGAGTGCCTCGACCGGATCGCCTGGCGCGGTCCTGGCCGGCCACGTGCCCTCGGTCAGCCGGACCTGGCCCCTGATCCGGTCCAGGGCCGCGGCCTGCACAAGCGACACCGTCTTGCTCCCGGACTGGGCCGGCAGGCTGATGGGATCGGACCACACCGCCACGTCGGTGGTGAACGGGATCGGTCCGAACGCGCGCCGGAGTGCGGCAGCGACCTTCGGCCGGTCGATTCGCGCCTGCGCCGCGCCGAAGCCGCCGTAGATCGAGATGGCTGTGCGCGCAGACCCGGCCAGCTCGCTGCCGACGGCCTGCGGCAGCGCGCTGGCCGCGAAGCCGGCCAGGGCGGCGACCAGGCCCGCCGCGATCAGCGTGCTCACCAGCACGGACAGGAGGAGCAGCCGCACCGAACCCATCCGCGGCACCAGCAGTGAGTTCCGCGCTCTCATCGGGGTGATCGTATGTCCGATTAACCCGACTTCGGAGAGACGGGGCGATACCGTTAAGCAATTGTTGCCGGCTGATTATCCGGGCGAAATCGACCTCCGGATGTTAAGCTGCGAGCATGTTCGCCCAGCCTCTGCTCCTTATCAGCGAGTCGCGCTGACGCTGTCCGCCGGCACGGCTCACCCCTCCTTTGTGAGGGGCTTTTTGATTTCCGGGCACAGAAATGCGGAGGCCAGAGATGGGCGACGGCGGCGAGATCCCGTTCCGTTATAACGCGGTGCTGGCGGCTGGCATCGAGGCGCACTGGCAGCAGCGGTGGGCCAGCGAGGGAACTTTCTGGACCGCCAGCCCCGCCGGGCCGCTGTCAGCCGGATTCGAGCGGGTGGCGGGACGGCCGAAGTGCTACGTGCTCGACATGTTCGCCTATCCGAGCGGCATCGGCCTGCATGTCGGGCATCCGCTCGGCTACATCGCGACGGACGTCTTCGCCCG
>JADGPC010000327.1 GCA_017882645.1 Streptosporangiales bacterium
ATACCAGCCGACGCTGGCCGACGAGATGGGCCAGCTGCAGGAGCGGATCACCTCGACCCGGGGTCACTCGATCACCTCCATGCAGGCGATCTACGTCCCCGCGGACGACTACACCGACCCGGCGCCCGCCACCACGTTCGCCCACCTGGACGCGACCACGGCGCTGTCCCGCGCCATTACCGAGAAGGGCATCTTCCCGGCCGTGGACCCGCTCGCCTCGACGTCCCGGATCCTGGACGCCAAGTACATCGGCCAGGAGCACTACGACGTCGCCCGCGAGGTCCAGCGGATGCTCCAGCGGTACAAGGAGCTCCAGGACATCATCGCCATCCTGGGCGTCGACGAGCTGTCGGAGGAAGACAAGGTCACGGTGCAGCGGGCCAGGCGGATCGAGCGCTTCCTGTCGCACCCGATGTACGTGGCCGAGCAGTTCACCGGCCAGCCTGGCGAGTTCGTCTCGCTCGAGGAGACCATCTCCTCGTTCAAGGCGATCACCGAGGGCAAGTACGACCACATCCCCGAGCAGGCCTTCTTCATGTGCGGCGGGATCGAGGACGTCGAGCGCAAGGCCAAGGAGCTGGAGCGGTCATGACAGAGTCGTGCCGGGCCAGTACCATGCCGGAGTCGTGCGGGGTGACACAGTGACGCTGCGCGTAATGCTAGTTGTCCCCGAGGGCCAGGTCTGGGCGGGAAACGCCGACCGGGTCATCGCCAAGACGCTCGACGGCGACATCGGCGTGCTGACCGGCCACACGCCGGTGCTCGGCGTCCTGGCGCCCGGCAGCGTCGTGCGGATCCTGCCCGAGGGCACCGCGGCGAGCGGCTGGGTCCAGGCCGCGGTCGGCGGCGGCTTCCTGTCGGTGGCCGATGACCAGGTATCGATCCTGGCCCGCGAGGCGGTCCTGGGAGCCGACGTGGACAAGTCGGCGGCGCGGGCCGGCCTGGACGAGGCGCGCGGCGCCGGCGGCGACCAGGAGGACCAGGAAGCGCAGGCGAACTACTACGCGGCGCAGCTCCGGGCGGCCGGCGAGGAAGCCTGACCGGCCGTGGCGGCCGGCGGGCCGGCTGGCCCGCCTAGCGCTCGCCGCCTGGCTTCCACAGCAGGTCGCCGCCGGGCTCGTTGGCCACCCGGGCGAGGATGAACAGCAGGTCGGACAGCCGGTTCAGGTACTTGACCGCGAGCAGGTTCATCGTCTCGCCGTGCGCCTCGACCGCCGCCCACGCCGCCCGCTCGGCGCGCCGCACGACCGTCCTGGCGACGTGCAGCATGGCGCTGCCCTTCGTCCCGCCCGGCAGCACGAAACTGCGCAGCGTCGGCAGTGACTCGTTATAGGAGTCGCACGCCTGCTCGAGTCGGGTGAGGTAGCTCTCGTCGATCCGCAGCGGCGGATAGGCAGGATCGGGCGACACCGGGTTGCAGAAGTCGGCACCGACGTCGAAGAGTTCGTTCTGAATCCGGATCAGGAGCGCGGTCACGTCGTCAGCCAGCTCGCCGGCGGTGACCGCGACGCCAATGGCGCTGTTCGCCTCGTCGACGTCGGCGTAGGCTGCCAGCCGGGGGTCAGTCTTGGGCGCACGGCTCATGTCGCCGAGCGCGGTCGTGCCGTCGTCACCGGTCCTGGTGTAGATCCGGGAGAGCACCACGGGAGTGTCAGTTCGTTCCTTCGGCATGGCATCCACCGTAACGGCCGGGCCTGCCGCCGGCCGCGCGGGACCGGGCGACGCGCCCAAGCCGGGCTATTCACAAATCGAGCACGATATGGCATCCTTGGACTACGTAGAGTAATCACGCTGGGTGACCTCAGATGGCCGGCGGGTCAGGTCGGATCCGCTGCCTGGCCGAGGTGACCCGGGCCAGGCCGGCTAACGGCCTGGTGCGGGCAAGTTGGCTGGTCCCGCTGACAGCCGCAGCTAGCTCGCAGGGCCATCGCCTCCCCGGCGGTAACGGGGGCCCGCCGGGTGCTGTAGACGGTCCTCGAACGCGCTCTCGGCCGCTAGGCCGGGAGCGCGTCTGCCTGCTGCGGGTCAATACTCCGGCGCTCGGTGTACGAACTAGTATGGTTTGCTCATTAGTACGGACTTGGCGGGAGCGGCCGTGTACGACTACGTGATCGTTGGCGCGGGCAGCGCCGGGTGTGTGCTCGCCGGCCGGCTGTCGGAGAACCCGTCGGTCAGGGTCCTGCTGCTCGAGGCGGGCCCGCCGGACACGGCTGACCAGATCCACATCCCCGCCGCGCTGAACCTGCTGTTCCAGAGCAGCTACGACTGGGGCTTCCGCACCGTGCCGCAGGACCGGGCGGCCGGGCAGCCGGTGTACTGGCCGCGCGGCCGGGTGGTCGGCGGGTCGTCGTCCATCAACGCCATGATCTACATCCGCGGCAACAAGCACGACTACAACACCTGGCGCGACGAGTACGGCTGTGACGGCTGGGGTTATAACGAGCTCCTTCCCTACTTCATCAGGGCGGAAGGCAACGCGCGCGGCTCATCGGCCTACCACGGCGGATCGGGCCCGCTGTCGGTCGTCGACCCGAAGTTCAAGTCACCGTCGACCTCGGCGTTCGTCGAGTCCGCGGTGAATGCCGGGGCCATCGCCAACCCGGACTTCAACGGCCAGGACCAGGACGGCGTCGGGTTCTACCAGCTGACCCAGAAAGAAGGCCGGCGCTGGTCGGCGGCCGACGCGTACCTGCACCCGGCCGAGGGCCGGCCGAACCTGAGCGTGCAGACCGACGCGCTGGTCACGTCGGTCGTGATCGAGGGCGGCCGGGCCGTCGGCGTCCGGTACCTGCACCGGGGCGCCGCGCACCTGGCCCGGGCCGAGGTCGAGGTCATCCTGTCCGGCGGCGCGGTCAACAGCCCGCAGCTGCTGATGCTGTCCGGCATCGGGCCCGCTGATCACCTGCGCGAGCATGGCATCGCGGTAACCGCCGACAGCCCGGGGGTGGGCGCGAACCTGTCCGACCACCCCATCGTCACCGCGATCTGGTCTATGCCGAAGGTCCGCAGCCTGGCCGAGCTGGCCGGCCCGAGGAACCTGCTGCGCTGGCAGCTGACCCATTCCGGGCCGATGACGACCAACGTCGCCCAGGCCGGCGGCTTCGCCAGGAGCGAGGCGGGCCTGCCCGCACCCGACCTTCAGTGGCACGTGCTGCCGGTGCCGTTCCGCGACGGCGGCCTCGCCGATCCGACCGACCGCGGCATGTCGGTGCTGGTCACGCTGGTCGACGTGCGCAGCCGCGGCCGGATCTTGCTGCGCAGCGCCGACCCCCGGCACCGGCCGCTGATCGATCCGGCCTACCTGGCCGACCCGGCCGACCTGGAGGCGCTGGTCAGAGGGGTGGCGATGGCCAGGCAGATCGCCGACGCGAAGCCGCTGC
>JADGPC010000328.1 GCA_017882645.1 Streptosporangiales bacterium
CGATCGACGCCCCCGCGTTCCACACGGACCACTTCCCCTCGTCGTTCTATCCGCGGGAGTCGCTGCCCGGGTCGCTGAGCATCGAGGAACGGGCCGGCGGCGCGGTCATCACCCGGCTGCGCGACCGTGGTCACCAGGTGACGGTGTCGCCGCCATGGTCGCTGGGCAGGATCAGCGCCGTCGCCAGGGACCGGGGCTTCCTGCGCGCGGCCGCGAACCCCCGCGGCATGCAGGGGTACGCGGCAGGCAGGTAAGGGCAGAAAGCCTGATGTGGGAGGCAGCGGCGAGATGACGTCCCAGTCCGGTGCCTGGCCGGGGCCGGTCGGCCGCCCGGCCAGAGCGCACTGGTGGTCGGTTCAGCCGCCGCCGCCGGTCGGCCGGATCCCGGCACGCCGGGCGTACGCCGAGGTACTGCTCGTCTTCGCGGCCTTCTTCGCGGCCAGTGTCGTCGCCGGCGGCGAGACCCTGGCCGGCCGCTACCCGCCACCATCGGGGAGCTGGGCGATCTTCAGCCCGGCCACCATCAACGAGCTCGGCACGTCCGTGCTTGCGATCCTCGTCGTCACCCTGCTCTCGGCCAGGCGCGGGATCACGCCGCGGTCGCTGGGACTGAGCTGGCCGCGCAAGGGCGACGGCACCGCAGGGGCCGCGCAGTCCCTGCGGATCGGCGTCTGGGCGGTCCTGGCCCTGCTGGCCGGAGGAGCGGTGACATCCGCGCTGGCCATGGGCAACAAGCTCGGCCAGCCCGCGCACCAGGACGCGAGCTATCTCATCTACGCCGTCGGCGCGGCCGTGACCGCGGGCATCGTGGAGGAGATGGTCGTTCTCGCCTTCGTCGTCACGACGCTCAGGCAGGCAGCACGGCCGCTGCCGGAGATCGTGCTCGTGGCGGTGCTGCTGCGGTGCTCGTACCACGACTACTACGGCCTTGGCGTACTCGGGATCGCGGTCTGGGCGACCGTGTTCATCTGGCTGTTCCTGCGGACGGGCAGCATCCTGCCGCTGATCGTCGTGCACATCGCCTGGGACGCGAACATCTTCCTCGGCCAGCGCTGGCACGCCATTCCGCTGGCCAGCGCGAACGTGTACCTGCTGCTGTTCGTCGTAGCCGGGCTCACCTGGCTGGGCGACGTCAGGGCCAGGAGCCTGGCCAGGCCGGCGCCGCTGGACGGAATGCCGGTCACCGCGCCGCCAGCCACGGGGCCGCCAACCACGGGGCCGCCAACCACGGGGCCGCCAACCACGGGGCCGCCAACCACGGGGCCGCCAACCACGGGGCCGGCCGCGACTAGGCCGCCGGTCGCTGATGAGCCGCCGTTGCGGTTAGGCCAGCCGGCTGGCCAGGTCCTTGACGGCGACTCGGCGGCCGCATCATGATTCTGACGTCAACGTCAATCGACCGCTGGGCGGTCAAGCGCCGATTCGGAAGGTATACACCTGCGACATGGCAGCCGACGGCGTCGTCATCACCGGCAGAGGGTCCGTTTCCCCGCTGGGAACGGACGTGCCGAGCCTGATCATCGGGCTGCTGCACAACCAGGTCGCGGTCGGGCCGGCCCCGTGGGCGGACGGTGACTCAGGCCAGCGTGCCTGGTGGACGGTGGTGCGCGGATTCAGGCCGTCGGACTGGATGAGCCCGCAGGTGGAGTCGGGGACGGATCTGTTCGCCCAGTTCGCGCTGGCCGCGGCGGAGCAGGCCGTGCTCGAGGCCGGGCTGGCCACGCTGGACCCGAGGCGCACCGCGGTCGTGCACGGCACGAGCATGGGCGGGATGCGCGCGCTGCTGAAGGCTCAGCATCAGCTGGAGCGATCGGGACCGGACGCGATCGACCGCAAGACCGTCATCCAGATCTGGCCGAACATGGCGGCCGCGCAGATCGCCATGCGCTTCGGCCTGCACGGCCCGCAGCTTACGGTCTGCACCGCCTGTGCCTCGTCCATCGACGCCATCGGCACCGCGGCCAGGATGATCGCGGACGGCCGGGCCGACGTCGCCATCGCCGGGGGCACGGAGGGCGGCTTCCCGCTCGCGAGCGGCGAGGCGGACGGCGACTTCGTCCCGGCGAACTTCTACTGCCAGGCCCGGTTCGGGATGGAAAGCCCCGCCGCCGATCCGCTGCGAGCCAGCCTCCCCTTCGACCGGGCGCGATCGGGAATCGTCACGGGAGAAGGGTCGGCGATCGTGGTGCTGGAACGCGCCAGCCTGGCCAGGGCGCGCGGTGCCGCGATCCTGGCCGAGGTGCTCGGCTACGGCTCGCTGGCCGACGCCTACCACCCCTCGTCACCCGAGCCGACCGGGCGTTGGGAAGCCCAGGCGATGACGGACGCGATCGATGACGCCGGACTGCGGCCGGAGCAGGTTGACGTGCTAGTCGCGCACGCCACGGCGACGCCGAAGGGCGATACGGCCGAGATCAGGGCCATCAACCAGGTGCACGGCGGCCGGCCGCGGCCGTTGCTCGCCACATCGCTGAAGGGCCACCTCGGGCACACCGGCGCCTCCTCGGGCGCGATGGGCGTGCTGGCCGGGATCACCGCCCTGACCGAGGGCGTGCTGGCGAACACGGCCGGCACCACGGACGTCGACCCGGAGGTTGAGTTCGAGGTGGTGACCGGCACGCCCGCGCCGGTTGATGCCATGGTCGCGCAGGTCAACGCGTTCGGCTTCGGCGGCCAGGACAGCTCGCTGGTGCTCGGGAGAGGAAAGCGATGAACATCGGGATCTCGGTCGCGCAGCACGCCAGGCGCCACCCTGACCGGGTGGCCGTGGACGAGAACGGCGAGCGGTCGCTGACCTACGCCGAACTCGATGCCAGGTCGAGCCGGCTCGCTCACTATCTGGCCGGCCCCTGCGGCATCCGGCCCGGCGACCGCGTCGGCTATCTGCTCTACAACCGGCTGGAAGTGGTCGAGTTCCTCGTCGCCTGCGCCAAGGCGGGCGCGATCGCGGCGCCGATGAACTTCCGGCTCACCGAGTCCGACCTGCGCGCGATCTTCGGCAACGCCGGCGTCAGCCTGGTGCTCACGCAGCAGGACTTCGCCGGCCTCGTCCGCACGCTGGGGGCTGAGCTCGGCTTCGCCGTGCTGACCGTCGAGGAGGAGTATCAGGCCGCCGTGGCGTCAGGCTCGGCGGTCGGGCCGGCGTCGATGCTCGCGGCCGGCGGGGCCCAGGACGCGCTGATCCAGTACACGAGCGGCACCACCGGCCGGCCGAAAGGCGCGACGTTCACCCACGATGCCGTGCTCATGCACGCGGCCAATGTCTGCCTCGAGTATGCCGTGGACAACTCCAGCCGGGTCCTGATCAGCATCCCGCACAACTCGGCGACCAATATCCAGACCATTCCCGCGCTCTATGCCGGCGCGACGCTGGTACTCGGCGACGTGCGCTCGTTCGACGGTGCGGCGTGGCTTGACCGGGTGAACCGCCTGGACGTCACCCACTCACAGGTCGTTCCGACCATGCTCTACCGGGTGCTGGAGGTGGCGCGGCAGCGCGGCGAGACGATGCCGTCGATGCGGCGGCTGGGCTACGGGTCGGCGCCGATACCAGCGGAGCGGGTAGGCGAGCTGATGGAGATCTTCGGCAGCGTCTTCATCCAGCTGTACGGGATGATCGAGGTCGCCGCGATCGGCACCATGCTGCGGCCGGACGATCACGTCAGGGCGCTGACCGGCGAGACCGGCCTGCTCGCCTCGGTCGGCCAACCGTCCTACGGCATCGACGTGCGGGTGGCCGACGAAGCTGGCGCGCTGATCGCGGGCGACGGGCGCGGCGAGGTCGTGTTCAAGGGTCCGTACGTGATGAGCGGCTACTGGAACGCGCCCGAGCTGACCGCCGGCGCGCTGCGGGACGGGTGGATGTACTCGGGCGACATCGCGGAGGTCAGGAACGGCTGGTTCTATCTCGTCGACCGGCGGAAGGACATCATCATCCGCGGCGGGCAGAACATCGCCAGCAAGGAAGTCGAGGAGGCCCTGTACCACCATCCGGCCGTGATGGAGGCGGCCGTGATCGGCGTGCCGAGCGCCGAATGGGGCGAGGACATCGTCGCCGCCGTCGTGCTCCGGCCGGGAGCGCAGGCGACGGCTGACCAGATCAGGGACGCTGCGCTGGCCGGCGGGCTGACCAGGTTCAAGTGCCCGGCCCGGATAGATTTCGTGGCCGAGCTACCCCGGAACGCGATCGGCAAGATCCAGAAAGGTGTCCTGCGGTCCAGGTATGCCGCTCCCGCCGCCGTTACCGGCTAGCGCGAGAATTGCGCTATGAGCACGCAGGCAGACTTCCCCGGCTGGCCGGGCGGCGCAGACGTCGCCGTGGCGCTGACATTCGACGTGGACGGCGAGGCGCCCTGGCTGGGCGAGGGCCCGGAATACAGCCGGCGGCTGAGCACGCTGTCGCAGGGGCGGTTCGGGCCCGAGCGCGGCCTGAGCCGGGTGCTCGACCTGCTGACGGCGCACGGCATCACCGGCACTTTCTACGTGCCGGGGCATACCGCGGATCACCACCCGGACGCGATGGCCGCCATCGCGGCGGGCGGTCATGAGGTCGGCCACCACGGGTACCTGCACCTGGGCAGCGAGGGCCTGGACGCCGACGGCCAGCGCGCGGAGCTTGACCGCGGCCTGACCGCGCTCGGCAAGCACGGGATCCGCCCGACCGGCTACCGGTCACCCGGCTGGGAGCTGATGCCGGAGACACTGGCCATGCTGGCCGGCTACGGGTTCTCTTACGACGCCAGCCTGATGGCTGACGACCGGCCGTACTGGGAGGCCAGCGGAGCCGCGCCGCTGCTGGAGCTGCCCGGCCACTGGAGCCTGTGCGACTGGCCCTACTTCGGCTACACGCCCTATCACGGCGGGCTGCTGGCCGACCCGGCCGCAGTCGAGCGGATCTGGCTGGACGAGTTCGAGTCGGCGCGCGCGGAGCACCGGGTGGTCACCTACACGATGCACCCGGAGGCGATCGGCCGCGGCTACCTGAGCCGGATGCTCGATCGCGTGATCACCGGGATGCGGGATCGCGGGCGGCCGTGGTTCGCGACGCACGCGGAGATCGCGGCGCTGGTCGCCCCGCCCGGCACGCAGCCGCAGGCAGCTACCCGAGCTGCGGGATAACCTCGCTGGCCAGCCGCTCCGCATGCTCGGCCTGATCGAACAGGGGCGTGAAGAGGATCAGCTCCGCGCCGGCCTCGGCGACCGCCCGCACTTCCCGGACGCAGTCGGCGGGCGTGCCCGCGACCGCGGCGGCCTCGATGCTGGCTACCCGGTGCCCGTAAAGCCGCTCGAGGGCCGCGTCGATCCGCTCGCGCGCCCGTGCCGCGTTCTCGTCCACCGCGATGTACACCCGCTTGGCGATCGGGAAGTCCCTGGTCGGCCGGCCGGACTCGGCCAGCGCCTGCCGCACGATCCCGACCTGGTCGGCGAAGGCGGCTGTCGGGGCCGACCCGGCGCCGAAGAAGCCATCGGCGAGGCGGACCGCACGGCGAACCGCCGTCGGCCCGGCCGCGCCGATCCACAGCGGCGGGTGCGGCTTCTGGACCGGCTTGGGCTCCATGGCCGCGTCCTTCAGCTGCCAGAACTCGCCGTCGAAGGTGACCCGCGGCTCGGTCCACAGCGCCTTCATCAGGTCGATCCCCTCGGTGAAGCGCGCGACGTACCGCTTCGGGTCCACGCCGAACGCGGCGAACGGCCGTCCCTTGCCGCCGGTGCCTACGCCGATCTCGATCCGGCCGCCGCTGAGCTGGTCCAGGGTGCTCAGGCTCTTCGCCAGGTGCACCGGGCTGTACAGGGTGGACACGAAGACCACGCAGCCCAGCCGCAGCCGCTCGGTGCACGCGGCGGCGTAGGTCATCGCCTCGACCGGCGCGAGCTGGGGGGACGGCCCGAGCACGGACTCCTGGGTCCAGGCGCTGTGGTAGCCAAGCTCCTCGACGCGGGCGAAGTAAGCGCGGAACGCCGCCGGATCGAACTCGCCGTCTGAGTAGAACTGCGGAATCGCGATCGCGAACCTCATGCACCGCATCGTATCGGGCGGGCGGGCGGCCGCCTCGCACCCGGCACGGCCAGCAGGCAGGGAAACGAGCCGCGGGCCGGATCAGCGGCGACATCCTGCCGGCGGCGCGGCACCTAGGCTAAGGCCGGCCGCCCCGTCACCGGCCGCAGGTAGTCACCGGCCTGCGTGGTCGGAACCCTCACGGTGTTTCCGCTGCGGCCGGCCTGGCCGGCAGGCCGGCCGCCTTCAGCGCCAGCGCCTTGGCCCGGTCCATGTCGTAGAGCCTGCGGGTCACGAGCCGCTGGGCGAACAGCCCGCCGCCGGACTGGATGTTGGTGACCAGGTGCCAGCCGCCGTAGGCATCGGCGGTGAGATCGCGAATCGCACGGAACAGGCTGGCCCGGTAGTCACCGGGAACGCCGTCACCGCCCGCCATGTACTTCTCGAGCAGGGGGCGCAGCGTCGGGTTGTCGAAGTCGGCCGCGGACGGTGCCGTCACCACCGCCCCTCCGGCGATGTCGTGCAGGTGCCTGACCATCGTGTTGAACTGGGTCGCCGCCTGGTACTTGGTGACGTTCGTATACATGTCGTCGGGATAGAAATAGCCCTCAGGAGTTGCCTGCGCGTGGGTCAGCGCCGCCTCCAGGCCGGCCCGCAGCAAGGTGGCGTGGATGATCATCTCGTCGATCTTCTCCCTGACGTGGGAGACCCCGCGCCAGGCCGTTGGCCTCGGCGATCAGCTGCGCCAGGCCGACCAGCTCGTCGGCCTGGACGACCATGAACGACGTGCCGCCGAGCCGCTCCCACAATCCCAGCGAGTGGGCGAACACCGCCGCCTGCGCGGTCTGGCCGTCCAGGAAGATCCGCTCGGCCGGCACGAAGACGTCGTCGAAGATGCACATGCTGTCCGGCAGGCTGTCCTGGCTGCTGACCGGGAAGTCCCGGGGATCACCGGCCAGCGGGTGATAGTGTCGTCGCGGTGACGTGCACTCCGGGTGCGTTCACCGGAACGGCGCACGCGATCGCGTAGTCCTCCTCGCCGGGCTTCATCGTCTTGGTCGGCATCACCATCAGGTCGTGCGCCAGCGCCGCAGCCGTGATGTGCAGCTTGGCGCCGCGGATGATGACGCCGTCCGCGCGCCTGCCCACCACCCGGACATACGCGTCGGGATCGTCCTGCGCGGCCGGCGGCCGGCTCCTGTTTCCCTTGGCATCGGTAATGCACTCGACGACCCGCAGGTCACGCTGCCTGGCCTGGTCGACGTAGGCGTGGATCCGCGGGGCGATCTCCGGTGCCACGGTCGCCACCTTCGGGGCCGCGACCAGCAGCGTCATCAGCGACTGGTAGGTCACGTTGAGCGCGAGATCGAGCTCCATCAGGACCGGGATCCGGTCGCGCAGCTCGGCCTGGCTGCGCGGGGCCAGCAGGACCGGGTTCACCGCTCCCGGCGCGGCCGAGTAGTACTTGTCGTAGTTGCCGGCGATCGCTGCGAGCGGCGCCGCCAAGGCGGGCTCGGACTCCAGGTCCTCGACCAGTCGGCCCTGGAAATAGACCCGGCGACCGTCCCTGAGCGAGGCCCGGTACTCCTGGCCAGTCAGCATGGCACAGGTCTCCCGGGAGGCACCCAGGCGTCAACGCCGATCGCGCGCGCCCACACGGTGGTCAGCGTGGCCAGCAGGACGTCCTTGTCGAGTTGCTTGCCCAGGGTCAGCCAGACGTAGCAGGTGTGGTCCACCATCGCGCCGAGTACCTCGGCGGTGA